>JBFFVI010000069.1:0-8532 GCA_041570895.1 Gammaproteobacteria bacterium | reverse complement strand
GACATCAAATACAGTGACCTGCGTGAAGCTATCATGGATGAAGTCATCCTGCATGAACTACCAAAAGCGTGGATCAATAAAGACACCCAGTTTCATATCAACCCGACAGGTATCTTTGTCATTGGTGGACCAGTCGGCGATTGTGGCCTGACCGGCCGTAAGATCATCGTCGATACCTATGGTGGTATGGCGCGTCACGGTGGTGGCGCTTTCTCGGGTAAAGACCCATCAAAAGTTGACCGCTCTGCTGCTTATGCCGGACGTTATGTAGCTAAAAATGTGGTAGCAGCAGGTCTTGCTGAAAAATGTGAAGTACAGGTTTCTTATGCTATCGGAGTGGCAGAACCTACTTCAATATCGATACAGACCTTTGGCACTGGCAAAATTGCCGATGAAAAAATTGTTGCTTTGATCACTGAACACTTCAACCTGAAACCTCGCGGCATCGTTGATATGCTGGACCTGTTACGTCCGATATACAAAAAAACAGCGGCTTATGGCCACTTTGGACGTGAAGAAGACGAATTTAGCTGGGAAAAAACCGATAAAGCGGATGCATTAAGGGACGCAGCTGGGCTATAATTCACATACTATTTCTGAGGAGCGCTGCAACAGACTTAACCTGTCAGGCTCAGAAGCAAGAATCCTACTCTTAGGTATCTTTATAACAACGGCGCTCATTTTTTAATTTTAATGATTAGGAGATGAGCATGAACGCCGTTGTCGATACCAACTCAAAACAAGATTACAAAGTCGCCGATATTTCACTGGCTGAATGGGGCCACAAAGAAATCCGTATTGCTGAAACTGAAATGCCTGGATTGATGGCATTACGTGAAGAATATGGTGCAGAACAGCCTTTAGCTGGCTGCCGCATCATGGGCAGCATACACATGACCATACAGACCGCCGTGCTGATAGAAACACTGGTTGCACTGGGCGCTGAAGTACGCTGGGTATCATGTAATATTTTCTCCACTCAGGACCATGCTGCTGCGGCAATCGCTGATCAGGGCATCCCGGTTTTTGCCTGGAAAGGTGAAACTATCGAAGAATACTGGTGGTGTACAGAACAGGCACTGCTGTGGCCTGATGGCAAACTACCTAACATGATCCTTGATGATGGTGGTGATGCCACATTACTGGTTCACAAAGGTGTTGAGTTTGAAAAAGCTGGTGCTATCCCGGCAACAAAAGACGATGACAACGAAGAATACAAAGCTATCCTTGATGTCTTACGTCGCACTATCAAACCCGGCTCTAGCACATGGCAGGACATCGCTGCTAGCGTTAAAGGCGTCACCGAAGAGACGACTACTGGTGTACATCGTCTTTATGAGATGCAGGAAAAAGACGAATTATTATTCCCGGCAATGAATGTCAATGATTCAGCGACCAAGTCTAAATTTGATAACCTGTACGGTTGCCGTGAATCATTAATCGATAGCATCAAACGTGCTACCGATGTGATGATTGCCGGTAAGATCTGCGTCGTACTCGGTTACGGTGACGTAGGGAAGGGCTGTGCTCAGGCTTTCCGTGGCATGGGCGCAACGGTATGGGTTACAGAAATTGATCCTATCTGTGCATTACAGGCAGCGATGGAAGGTTATCGCGTCGTAGAGATGAATGCAGCTGCGTCTGAAGGTGATATCTTTGTTACTACCACAGGTAATGTTAACGTTATCGATCATGACCATATGGTCGCGATGAAGAACGAAGCCATCGTTTGCAATATCGGTCATTTTGATTCTGAAATCAACATTGCTTCACTGGAGAAATATCAGTGGGAAGAAATCAAACCACAGGTTGATCACGTGATCTTTCCTGATGGTAAACGCATCATTATTCTGGCTAAAGGTCGACTGGTAAACCTGGGTTGCGCAACCGGCCATCCAAGCTTTGTAATGTCCGCTTCCTTCACCAACCAGGTTATGGCTCAAATCGAGTTTTACAAGAATAGTGCAAATTACGAAAACAAAGTTTATATTCTGCCAAAGATACTTGATGAAAAAGTAGCACGTCTGCACCTGAAAAAAGTTGGCGCCAGCTTAACGCCGTTATCTCAGGCACAGGCAGATTACATTAACGTTTCTATCGATGGCCCTTACAAGCCAGAACATTATCGTTATTAATCTATCTTTGCTTATATTTTTTACTAAAGAATCCTGTGAGTTTGTACGATGAACGCTACTGATCGTTCTGCGATACTAAGTTGTGAGTTTTTCCCGCCGCGCACGGAAGCCGGTGCTGAAAAATTATTAACAACACAGCAGACACTAAACGATGCTTTTCAACCTGCCTATTACTCCGTCACCTTTGGTGCTGGCGGAACCACGCGTGATAGCACGCTCGAGATAGTTAAACTACTTGTTGAAAAAAACATCAACGTTGCACCTCACATATCTTGCATAGGGTCTAGTAAACAGCAAATAAAAGATCTGCTCGAACAGTATATATCACTTGGCGTTACCCGCTTAGTCACGCTGCGCGGCGACATACCTGACGGTGAACCGACCAGAGAACTCACTCATGCAAACGAGCTGGTGTCTTTTATTCGTGAAACCACAGGCAACCACTTCACTATAGAGGTTGCTGCCTACCCGGAATATCATCCCGAATCGACATCACCGCAAAGTGATTTCGAACACTTTAAAAATAAAGTGGCAGCGGGTGCTAATGGTGCTATCACCCAGTACTTTTATAATATCGACGCCTATTTGCATTTCATCGATAACTGCCTGAAAGAAAACATTACTATCCCAGTAACCCCTGGCATCATGCCGATCACAAACTTTGCAAGTCTGACACGTTTTTCTGATGTCTGCGGTGCAGAAATCCCGCGCTGGATAAGAAAACAGTTAGAGGCTTATGCCGATGATAAAGAGAGCTTGCAGGCTTTTGGACTCGATGTTGTCAGCACGCTGTGTAATCAATTGTTAGAGCATGGCGCGCCAGGACTGCATTTCTATACTTTGAACCAGGCAGACAGCACCAATGCCATCTGGAAAAACCTCACTCTTTAATCTGAATATTTAACCGTGCGCATAACACGCTTATATCATTCAAAAATACTGTCTTGTGGCGAAACCACAGAACTGGATACAGACGCCTCTAACCACCTGATTCGCGTGTTACGCACACCGATCGGTAGTAGCATCATTTTATTTAGCGGTGATGGTTTTGATTATTCCTGCAAGACACTTAATTGTAACCCTAAAAAAACCTTGCTCTCTGTAGAAAATAAAATTGAAGTAAAAAATGAATCCAACCTGAACATCACACTTATCCAGGGGTTGTCACGAAACGAGAGGATGGAAGTAAGTATTCAGAAATCTGTAGAACTGGGCGTTAACAGAATTATCCCAACGTTATGCCAGCGTTCTAATGCAAAATTAAGCAAAGAGAAACTAAATAAAAAACTGGCTCACTGGCGCAAGGTAGCCATCAGTGCCTGCGAACAGTCTGGTCGAAGCGTCATACCTGAAATAACAGAGATTATTTCATTAAATAATTTTGAGAAAAGCAGCACTCAACTATTAAACCAGCAAGCCTTGAAAATAATATTAGCCCCAGACTCAGATACATCACTGAAGGATATCGCGTTTAACGATGCAGAAAACTCAGGAAACACGATAGAAGTCTTTATCGGCCCAGAAGGCGGATTAAATAATGATGAGATAAAACTATTAGAAAATAATCAATTCAAAAAAATTGCTTTTGGACCCAGGATTCTCCGTACGGAAACAGCTGGACCAGCTGTTATCAGTGCTCTACAGACACTATGGGGAGATTTTTAAATACACTACTGCTTAATAACAAAGATCAGGCAGCCAGCTCTGCCACCATGTCAACCATGGCATCCACGTCTAAAATACTGACACTTGCTCCATTGATTCTTATTTTTTGCGCGACCATCGGGTGATCCCTGGTATCTTCATTTTCTTTTTTAAACTGGTCTCGGCTGAAGTGGCTCACATGAGGCACACCGGACATCACCAGGCCTAAATATGGATTTTCACTGACCTCACCACTTTTCCCTACCGCATAGAGCACCACAGCCTGGGTATTCAAATTCACCTTACTGATATCTTCACCACCTGCCGCCTCGAATGATAATAAAGGCACATCAGCACCACGCCACGTCATGTTACCAAGGAACCATGCAGGTGAATTTTTGGTCTCTTCAATATCTTTAACAGAAATGATTTCAGCCACTAATGCGTTAGGCACAATAACATTCTCCTTACGCAAGGTAAGAATAACGCATTTAATTGAATCAGTGTCTTTAGCCATTAATTGCTCTCTTCAAATTAACTAAAAGGATGTTTTTAATATATCGTTAATATTTTTGACCAGATCGTCTTCCTGGAAAGGTTTACCCAGATATTGATTTACTCCGATCTCCATCGCCTTCTCTTTATGTTTGCTACCCGTTCTCGATGTAATCATAATGATCGGAATGTTTTTCAGGCGTTCATCATTTCGAACATAGCTAGCCACCTCAAAACCATCCATACGTGGCATTTCAATATCAAGCAACATCAAGTCTGGTATGTCATCCTGTAGCAGATTAGTCGCATCGACACCATCTTTTGCTAATACGACTTCTATACCATACCGATTTAGCATGCGCTCTGTTACCTTACGTATAGTAATAGAATCATCCACTACCATAATAGTAACTTTATTATCTACAGAGACTGGCTCTACAACTGCCTCGACTGGGATATGTGGTTTGAACAAGCTGTCTGCCACTACGAGAGCTGACATCTCAAGAATAAGAACAACGCGGCCGTCTGCAAGAATGGTTGCGCCTGCGATTCCGCGCACACCACCAATCTGCATACCAACAGGTTTGACCACAATTTCACGGCGGCCAATCAAATCATCTACATGCAGTGCAAAATGCTGGTCACCGACATTAACTAATAAGACCGGAAATAACTGTAGCTGGTCTGAATAGTTTTGCTGGTTACCTGTCAACATACCACCTAGATGTTTTAATTCATACTCGACGCCATTAAACTCATAATGATCATTATCACTGTCGTAAAAGCGTTGAAGTTCAAGGCCGGTAATACGAACCACACCCTCAATACTTGCCAATGGTATCGCGAATATATCATCAGAAGTTTTAACCAGTAATGCCTGATTAATCGCCAGCGTCAGTGGCAGACGAACATTAAATTCAGTACCTATACCGCGTTTGGTGTTGATATCAAGCACGCCGCCTAACTGTTTAATTTCGCTATCAACGACGTCCATACCAACACCGCGACCAGCAACCTGACTTACCTCATCTGCAGTACTGAAGCCAGACTGCAGAATAAATTGTAAGGCATCATGGTCTGATAGCTCTGCCCCTTCTGTCATGAATCCCTGCTTGATGGCCTTTTCTCTTACCTTATCTACATTAATTCCAGCGCCATCATCTTTTATTCTTATCAATACGTCAGTACCCTGACGATCAACTAAAATCGTAATCTTACCTGTTTCGTTTTTCCCTTGAGCCTTACGTGCTTCGGGTTTTTCTATACCATGAGCAACAGCGTTACGCAATATGTGCTCGAGTGGCGCGATGATTCGATCCAGTACAGTACGATCGACCTCACTATGCTCACCTTGAATTTCAACCTCAACTTCCTTACCTAACTCACGTGAAACCTGGCGGACAATCCTCTTCAGTCTTGATGTTAATCCACCAAAACGCACCATACGCGTACGCATTAAGCCTTCTTGTAGATCGGTACTAATACGAGACTCTTGCAGCAACAATGTTTCAGAATCACGGGTGATATCAGTTAATATCTCATTAATACTGTCAACGTCACCAGCGGTCTCACTTAAACTTTTTGTTAACTGCTGCAAGGTTGAATATTGGTCCATTTCTAATGGATCAAAGTCATCGTCAAAATTATCGGACTCTTTCTCATAACCAGATCGAATCTGTATCTCAGTTTCGAGCTCAAGTTTTCTTAGCTGCTCTTTAAGACGTATTACTGTCTGCGTTAACTCAGAAAGGTTAAACGCAAAATCAGTTATCTGCTTGCCCATACGCGCATGATAGATGTTTACCTCACCCGCGTAGTTAACAAGATTATTCAACAGATCAGCTCGAACACGAACCTGTTCCTGCGTATCTTTGTAATTTACATCAGTTGCTCGCTCTCCCCAGTGAGCTGGCTCTTTTTCTTCTTTTTTAACGACCGCCTTCTTAGTTTCATTTACTGGTGTCTCTTCAACTGGCGACGCTTCTATTGATATCTCTTCTACCGATACTGCTTCAGGCGCATCAGCTCGACTACCAGGAATCAGGTCTGAAAAGTCTACATCCTCAAGCTCTTCTTCATCTGTAGATTCTAGCTCACTCAGATCGACATCAAATCGTTCAACTGAACGTTTTTCCGGGACTTCACCACGCATCATCATTTCGATACGGTTATTGAGATCAGTGGCTGGCGTTAACGGCTGACGTTTTTTAACCGTTGCTAATAATGTTGTTACTACATCTAACGATTCTTGCAGTAGATCAAAAAGTTCTTTATCCGCATTCACTTTTTGCTCAGTGACCATAACTATGAGCGACTCAAGATTATGCGTTAAATCACCTACTGGTGTTAATTCCGCCATCCGGGCGCCACCTTTCAGTGTATGCATGTTTCTCTGTAACTGCTGGATATGCTCTGCGGAATTTGGATTGTTTTTAATTTCGCTCAAAGTATCTTCAGAGTTTTCCAGTAATTCGTCTGCCTCTTCCAGAAAGATATCGATTAACTCGTCATCGATATCACCATACGATACCTGCACCGGCTCTTCTATTACTGCCGCTACATCTTCTACTTCTGAAGCCTCATCTACAGCCGAAACCTCAATTACCTCATCACCATCAAAGTCATCACTTTCAACACTGGCATCTGGTGACAAACTCATGACATCTATCGATATATCATCGTCAGCCGCTAACTCATAGTCTTTACTGACCGTTTCACCATGGCTTTCTGCTGTAGTCGATTTATCCTGCCAGGATTTTTGTAACTGTGCCTGCAGTTCCTGCTGTACTATTTTATTTATTTTGTCCTGTAGCATCTTGTTGCTGGCAGGCAACTTCGCATTGGAGACTTTTTCCAGCATGATACTTACTGATTCTTGTATCTCTTTTATAACATCCGTAACATCATCAGGTATATTTTCATCACCACTTTCTTGACGCGCTTTGACGTATTTTTCAACTGCGCCACATAAGTCTGCAATCGGCTCTACTTCAGCAGTGCGCGCACTGCCATACAAAGTATGGAATGCGCGGATTAAATTCTTATCAGCCTGTAATGCCTGGCCGCTAGTCTCATGCTCCTCAAGCTGGGTTATGACATTTCTGATATGCCCCAGACTTTCGTCATGATAAATTTTTAGCAGCATAGGGTCTATGTCGAGATCAATGTCAGGCCCGGCGGCAACATCGTCTTCAATAACGAGGTCGTAATCATCAGCAGCACTTTCAATAGAAAGGTCAACCAGATCTTCGTCTACAGCCTGCTCTACATCAACTACTTCAATATCGAATTCGTCTTCAACTGCATCCACGTCATCAAATGATATAACTTCTGCTGGCGACTCCTCACTCATTTCAATGTCAGCAGACATATCCATGAGTACAACCTCATCTTCAGCATCAATACCTATGTCATTTACTACTGGCTCTTCTACTGTAACGACTTCTATTTCTTCTACTGAAGTAGTATTTTCCGGATCAAGTTCTGATATATCAAAGTCAGAACTATCGCCGATTTCCATATCCGCACTGATATCACCTGAAATAACTATTTCATCATCTTCTTCAGCTTCAGATGTTATCTCTATCGTATCTACATCATCACTATCGAGATTCTCCTCCAGCGCAGACACTTCAACATTATCAACATCTACACTTTCAACCGACTCTAACGAAATCTCTTGACCTTCAGCCAATGCGTCTGCCGCTGCCATCAGCTGCGCTATATTATCGATAGGCTCACGATTACCTTTGAGTTGTTCGATTAATTGTGGCAGTACCGCAAGCGCTTCATCTAGCGCGTGGAACAAACTATCATTGATGGTAATTTTATTATCGATAATCCGGTTGAGCACATTTTCAAACTTCCATGCAAATTCGCCAATTAGATCCGCACCTAATAAACGACCACTGCCTTTTAATGTATGAAAACTTCGACGTACAACAGCCAAAGCTTCCTCATCATTGTTATTTGTTCTCCATTGCGGCAGGTAGGTATGCAGCTCACCTAATACTTCTACTGCTTCTTCGATAAAAATTTCAACGATTTCTTCGTCTGCATCATCCGCTAGAATTGCGTATTGTTCTACTTCCTGCGTTGTTACTGCAGCGGTAGGTCGTGATACAATTGGCGCTGTCTTTTCTTGCTGTTCTGCCACATCTACACTGGCTGATACTTCTGTCTCATCAGAAGCAGCACCTTTATCGTCCGCTTTTTCAGCAGAGTCGATCACCGAGTCACCATAAGATAGAGTAATTTC
>JBFFVI010000068.1:0-8610 GCA_041570895.1 Gammaproteobacteria bacterium | reverse complement strand
GTAACGGCATCCCCATGGTGGGTATCGGCATCATCAAACAGTCGACCGCCAATACCCTCGAAGTCGCCCGTAAGGCCAAGGCTGAAATGCTACGCCTGAACCCGACGCTGCCCACCGGCATGGTGATTGACCAGAGTTATGACAGCTCGGTGTTTATCGAAGGCGCCATCAAAGAAGTATACAAGACGCTGGGCATCGCCATCTTTCTGGTGATCATGGTCATCTACCTGTTTCTCGGCAGCCTGCGCGCCACCCTGGTACCGGCAGTGACCGTGCCGGTCTCACTCATCGCCACCTCACTGGTGTTACTGATGCTGGGTTACTCGATCAACATGCTGACCCTGCTGGCGCTGGTACTGGCTATCGGCCTGGTGGTCGACGATGCCATCGTGGTGCTGGAAAATATCCACCGGCGCATGCATAAATACGGTGAGTCCGCGCTGGTGGCGGCCTTTCGCGGCACTCGCCAGGTGGCTTTTGCGGTTGTGGCAACCACCGTGGTACTGGTTTCGGTATTTGTACCGATCGCATTCCTGCAGGGGGATGTCGGCCGCCTGTTTGCCGAGTTTGCTATCACCATTGCCGCCGCAGTGGCTTTTTCCAGTTTTGTTGCCCTGTCATTATCACCGATGCTGGCCTCCAAAGTGTTGCAGCCAGGTCACAGAGAGAATAGCGCCACGAAATTCGTCGATGCCGGTTTCAAACGCCTGCAACGCGGCTACCACACGGTGCTTGCCGGCGCACTGAAACACAAGTGGATTATCGTACTGGTGTTTATCGGCGTTGGTACGGCTTCCTCCTGGCTGCTAACGCACATACCCGACGAGTACACACCCAAAGAAGACCGTGGTGCATTTTACGTAATGATCAACGGCCCCGAAGGCGCTTCTTATGAATACATCAAAAAGTACATGGACGAAGCAGAAGCACGGCTAATGCCGCTGGTCGAATCGGGTGAAGTGACCCGCCTGCTGGTCCGGGCACCACGCAGTTTCGGCAATGTTGCGATCTTCAATAACGGTATTATGATCGTGGTGTTAGACGACTGGGGCTCGCGCCGCTCAGCCTGGCAGATCATGGATGAAATCCGGGTAACGCTCGGCGACCTGCCCGGAGTAAAAGCCTTTCCGGTGATGCGCCAGGGTTTCGGTGCACGCATTCAGAAACCGGTGCAGTTTGTTATCGGTGGCGGCACCTATGAACAACTCGCACAATGGCGCGATATCCTGCTGGCAAAGATCAATCAGAATAATCCAGGCTTTACCGGTCTGGATTATGACTACAAAGAGACCAAACCACAGATGCAGGTCGTCATCGATTATGACCGTGCTGCCGATCTGGGTGTCACCGTCAGCAATATCGGCCGTACCCTGGAGACCATGCTCGGTTCGCGGCGGGTCACCACTTACATCGACGAAGGCCAGGAGTATTACATCCTGCTCGAGGGTGAGCGAAAAGCACAGCGCACGCCTGTCGACATCCAGAACATCTATGTCCGCTCGGAGCGCAGCGGCCAGCTGATCCCGTTATCCAACCTCGTCAGCCTGGTCGAATTTGCCGACTCGATCAAACTCAACCGCTACAACCGGGTACGCTCCATCACCCTCGAGGCCAACCTGGTCGAAGGTTATTCCCTGGGAGAGGCGCTCACGCACCTGGAAGCACTGGTCGAGGAACACCTGCCCGGTCAGGTCATCATCGACTACAAGGGCCAGTCGCGCGACTTCAAGTTTGCCGGTGAGTCACTGCTGTTTATTTTCATGCTCGGCATCATGGTGGTGTTCCTGGTGCTGGCCGCACAGTTCGAGAGCTGGATCCATCCCTTCATCATCATGCTGACCGTGCCGCTGGCGATGACCGGTGCCCTTTTCGGTCTATATATAACCGGGCAGACGCTCAACCTCTACAGCCAGATCGGCCTCATCATGCTGGTCGGACTGTCGGCAAAAAACGGTATCCTGATCGTCGAGTTTGCCAACCAGCTGCGTGACCAGGGACGTGAGTTCAGTGACGCCCTGATCGAAGCAGCCGATACCCGTTTCCGTCCGATCATCATGACCGGCATCACCACGGCAGCCGGTTCCATACCGCTGCTGATCTCTAGCGGTGCCGGCACCGAAACCCGTTATGTCCTCGGTGTGGTGATAATGTTCGGCGTCATCGCCGGCACCCTGTTCACCCTGTTTATCGTACCGGCGGCCTATGACCTGGTCGGCAGGCATACCGGTTCACCGAAAGCCGTCGCACAGCAGCTGGAAAAGGAACTGGAAGAAAACAGCCATAGCGACTGACTATCAGTTAATCGGGTATGTCCCCGATTATTTGTCCCCGATTATTCCCATACCTTACAGCCATTAATGTGTCATGCTGTGTTGGATGGTCTGACGCAGCTGGCCAGAAGTTAGCCCCTCCCGCATTAAAAGAGAACATCATGAGCAAACAACAAAAAACAAATAAAGAAAGCAAGAAGAAAGCTTTAATGACACCCAAAGAAAAGAAAGCCGCGAAGAAGGTAAAGAAAGAAAATACCGGCATTTTTTCAAAAGAAGTCAAATTATAAAATCAGAAGACATCTTATCTGTCGCCACCCCCATTAATAAATCGTTATTAATGTAATAAAACCTGTATGGTGGATACACCGAGTCTTATGATAGCTATTTTAGCTGCTGCAAGATAATCGGGACAGGCATCTGTGACGGTGACTTGTTTTATTAAATCGCAACTAAATAGAAGGTTAAAAACATGGCATCAGTAGAAAATACAATTACTTTAGGGCCGCGTGAAAACGGTAAGCTCGGTGTTTTATTTTGTGATGTAACAAGAGACGGATCGATCGCTGTTGTTGGCGAGCAAAGAGAAATTACTGATGGTGAGGCCATTACTTTCGATAGAGTGGGTATTACCGCAAGTCGCAAGGATAATATTTATACCTTTGTGAAGAACTAAACACGAATGAAATACAAAGATTAGAATTCCGGGCTCAGGCCCGGTTTTTTTTGCCTGTTAACTATCAATCAAAAAAGTTAAAAGGGGACGCTCTGCACATCCTAATCCAGATCTAGCGGTTTAACCGGTGCTTCCATCCAGCCGTCATCGTTCTTCCAGTCATAATCCGGATCATCGACATAGAGTTCCAGCTCGTTGCCATCCGGATCTCTCAGGTAGATACTCTGACTGATGGTATGATCAGATAAACCATCAACAGGATAATCCATCGCTCGAAGTTTTTCGTAGAGTGCTTTCAGGGTAGCCAGGCTGTCACCCACATTCCAGCCGACATGGTACAGGCCGATGCGTTTACCCTGCAGTGGCCCATCAGCGCTACCGATCTGAATAAGCAGCAACTCATGATGTGTACTGCCGCCACTCAGTAAGGCTGCACGGTTATTAAATATAAATCCTTTCAGATCAAGGCCAACGATATCAGTATAAAACTTCACTGACGTCTGCAGATCACGTACGTAGAACACCACATGCCCGAGTGTAGTCATGGTCACCTCAATCTATAAAATTAATCGTGGTCTCGACACTGTTCCTCGGTAACTGCGACCTGCGTTACCCTAATACCGTACTTCCTGTACATATGCGTGATTCTCGGTCTCTGTTCCCGACTCGACTCTACCGATTCCTTCCGTGGAATCGTACCTCCTACGTCCATCTAGTCGTGTTCCCGATTATTACTGACCGAATAGATTCTTCAGTTTGTCTTTCGCTTTGTCTTTCTCTTCATCTAACTTGCTCTCGGCTTTATCCTCAAGCCTGGCTTTTTCTTCATCGATTTTTTGCTGTGCTTTATCTTTTAGTTTATTCAGCTCTGCATCGATAATTTCTTTTTTAACAATATCGCTGGCACGGTCGGTTAGACGTTTTAGTATTTCACTGGCAAGCTCAGTAGCCGTCGCACCCTTGCTACCGCCGAGGTTGCTCATGTCCAAGCCCGGTAACTTGAGCTCATATTCTTTATTTTGCAGTGCCGCCACCTTCGCCTGTATGGTGCCATCGGCAAAGGTTAACCGGCGTATGATCAGTCGCGGTTCTTTAGCGCTGCCTTCAGCAGGTACCGAAGATTTTTTATCCTGTGCTTTTGCAGTCGAACCGGCAGTAAGGTTTTTCTTCAGTTCATTCAGGTTGGTTTTTGTATCTTCATTAATCTCGACGAAAACCTGCGGTGCCAGCACGGTGATCTCATTGATGATGTATGGCTCTTGCTGCAAAGACTGCAGATCGATACCGGCGCGAATCTCTGCCAGCGAAAACGCGTATGGAAGATCATAACCAGCGGGATTACCTATAGTCAGACCGGTAATACCAGCCGCTCCGTCGGTCAGATTTATTTTGACACTATCGACAAGGACTGATGTTTGTGTCGCTTCGCTGCCATATTTTTCGATGGCTGCTTCAACCAGTGCATCAAGGTTAGTCAATAGATAATAAACACTGCCAGCGATAGCAAGAACGATAATCAGCATTAAACCAAGTATGACTTTTTTCATAGCTGCTCCCAAATTGGATGATTTGTATTACGATATATTAACAGTTTCAATTGATCTTGGTGAGTGGCATATAGGGACGGCGACAAATAAGAATTGATTGGTTTTGCAATTGATTATCATTTGTAACAGAGCCCTTCAATTCATTAAATTCACTGCCCACTTAAAATCTACTATTGTTTTCCTGTCATTCTGCTATTGTTCTAGTTAAACATTAATTAAGAAAGATCATGAGTCAAGAACAAGCGAAAAATCCACTGGAACCTTATCTGAAAGTCATGGCCGATAAACAGGCTGCTGACATGTATTTTGTTACTGGCGCACCACCAAGTATGAAGTGTAATGGTAAAACGATACCGGTATCTAAAAATCCATTCAAACCCGGTCACATTAAGAAATTAGCCTATGGCATGCTTACAGAAGTACAAATAAACGATTTTGAAACAAACCAGGAACTAAACCTGAGTTTCGGAATGCCGCAGGTAGGACGCTTTCGTGCAAATCTTTTCATCCAGCGCACCGAAGTCTCGATGGTTATTCGCTATATCAAAGAAACAATCCCGGAACTGGATGAATTGGGATTACCCAAAATCTTAAAGAACCTCATCATGGAAAAAACCGGGCTGGTACTGGTGGTTGGTTCGACCGGTTCCGGCAAATCGACCACGCTGGCATCGATGATAAATTTCCGTAACCGTCGTGAAACCGGACACATTCTGACCATCGAAGACCCTATCGAATTTGTCTTCAGACATGATAAATCGATTATATCTCAACGTGAAGTCGGCCTGGATACCAAGTCATACGATAATGCGCTACGCGAAGCAATGCGCGAAGCACCAGAAGTGATTATGATCGGTGAGGCACGTGATCAGGAGACCATGCAGGCAGCGATCAACTATGCAGATACCGGACATCTATGCCTGACAACCCTGCATGCAGTGAATGCCAACCAGGCGCTGGATCGTATTCTTAATATGTTCCCCTCAGACATGCGAGAACATCTACAGATGGACTTATCATTAAATCTGAAAGCAGTAATATCACAACGCCTGCTTCCTGATAAAGATGGAAAACTGGTCTGTGTGGTTGAAGTGATGAAGAACACACCGCATATATCCGAACTGATCCGTGACGGCAATTTTAATGAGATTAAGGACATCATGGCAAAAGGAGAAACTGGCGGAATGCAGACTTTTGACCAGTCTCTGTTCAATTTATTCAAAGCCGGCAGGATCTCAAAGAAAAATGCTCTAAGTTATGCAGATTCAAGCACTAACCTGGAATGGAAGATGAATTTTGGTACTGATCAGAGTGTTAGTTAGACATGGTTAACTGCGTGCTCATGCCGCTAGCCTGTTAATATAAAGCCCGGAGTGATGATTATTTAACACATGACACGATTGATCAAAATATAATTACTCCGTTCCTTTTATACACTTTTTTAGACTTCGTCATCATCTTTTTTATCTTTCCTGGGCATACTCTTATTGCCCAGGTAACGCATCATACTGGCTGAACCAATCACAAAGACCAACGCCAGCGCAAACAGTATCAGGAAAACTTTCATATCATTGCCTGCTATTTCTATCTTAGGTATTGTGATGAGTAGACTTCCAAAACCATCATGCTGGAGTCTCGAATATAACGGAACGATCCAGCAAGACCGCTCCGTCTACATCTAATTCTACTATTAGAAAAAATTGCTCTCTGCCAACTATTATTCAGTCATTGTCATTGGTAAAGAAATAATTACTTCTGTGGTCATAGATGCAGGTAAACCAAACCATTGTTGAAGGTTTTTATTTTCCATAATCAATATTTGATGCTTTGACATATATTCTGCAGGCCCACCACCAGATTTTCCGTTATATAAAATCCATGAGCCATATTCACTATTTAATGCCCATTGAGGAAATTTTTTACGGTACCAGTCACGTACTTTTTTCACATTATCAGAACTGGCAAAACGAAAACTTGTGATGTCTCCAGTAGTACCATTGACGTATGTTGATGCAGGATAGATTGGGATACCCGTCTCTTTAAGAACTTGTGCACGCTCTGCAGAAAGCTCTTCGGCGCTTACACCGTACGTTAAAGTTAAAATACAGCATGTTAAAACCAGCAACATTATATTTTTCATTTTATTTCCTCCTGCCTGTTAATAGCCCAGTTATTCATTTTTTAAAAATCATCATCCCAGTCATCATCAGGCGGTAAATCTTTACCATTTTCATCCCATTTTGGACCGAGATCACGTACCGTAACATACATAAGTTTTGCCTTTGATGTCGGAACTCTATCACACAGCATCGCTTCATAAAATGCATAATGAACCAACTTGTGCGGTTGAGTTCGTTCCACACAGGCAACATCGTGTATCACACTCGCGCGACGATACTTACCAACAAAGGGTGACCCTGTCATCGACCATAACTCACGAGGGATACTGGCACCATCGATCACACTTCCTACGGGGGCTTTCCATTCTCTATTTTTAGAATCGACAAAGATCACCTCCTTAAGTAATTTCATTTTACGACCATCGCTTAACCAGCGGGCTTCCACTTCACCAATAAATTTTGGTTTTGGCATAAATCCTCCTGTCCTTCACATGGTTGTGAATTTAGTTAATAGGGTCGAGAACAATTAACTCTACTATTAGAAAAAATTGCTCTCTGCCCCTGTTATTCATTAATACTTTTTATAGCGTTCTAGCACTTTCAAAAAAACGCTGCTTATTGGTGTAGGGGTCTTTAAAGGTGATCGATTTTGCCAATAACTTCAGGGGATGGGTGTAATCTTCGCCCTTGAATTTTAGTAACTCGGGATAGGTGTGGTCGTTGATAATAGGGATGCCAAGCGCCGCAAGATGCACCCGCAGTTGATGCTGTTTGCCGGTAACTGGCCGCAAACGATAACGCGCGATATCACCACGTTGTTCCAGCATCTCGATAGTGGTCTCGGAGTTGGGCTCGCCCGCCACCTCCTGCATGCGAAAAAATGGCTCGCCCTTCACCAGCCGACTACGATAGGTGAGCGGCAATTGTAGATCACAGGATATCGGTGCAAGCGCCTCATACTGTTTGCTTATTTCGCAGTGTTCAAACAGCAAGTGATAGTCGCCACGACTGGCCGGATTGATTGAGAACAGAATCACCCCGGCGGTCTCCCTGTCCAGCCGGTGGATCGGGCTCAGGTGTTCAAGCTGGAGTTTTCGTTTGAGTCGTACCAGCAGTGTTTCCTGTAGATAGGAACCTGAGGGTATTACGGGGAGAAAGTGCGGCTTGTCCACCACCAGTAAATGCTCATCCCGATAGAGGATCTCCTCATCAAAGGGAATGAGGGGCTCATCTTCAACCTCGCGATAATAGTAGATCGTCGCCCGTGCACGGTAATGATGATCAGGCTTGATGTGAATACCATCGGCATCGACCACCTCACCCTTTTCCATGCGTGAAATCCAGGTCTCCGTTGCTACCCTGGGAAAGTAGTGCTGCAGAAACTCCAGCATGGTGCACCAGTCACCCACAGGTAGCTGGCGCTTACTGGCAGAGACCCCTTCACGAACAGGTAGCGGTGATTTATAAAGTTTCATCTGACCCCACTTAGATGTTAGCTGTATATTAGCAGTCGGGTATATTAGAAACAATTCCTCTCTGTCCCCTATTTATTTTGCAAAAAGAAGGTCGGTGGTATTATTAACTAAGTGCTTTAACTGACGAACATGAACAAACGAAACTATATAAATCGTGCCACTCTATTTTGGCTTGTATTATCTATACCGCTGATTGCTACGGCCGCTAGCCAGACACCCCTTACACTGCCTGAACTTATCTATGACTCAGGTGAACATTTTTCCGATATAAAATCCGCAGATCTAAATGGTCTGCTCGAACGCATCGGTGATTCTCGACTGGTATTATTGGGAGAGGCTACTCATGGCACTGCAGAGTTTTATGACATGCGCGCACGCATCACCAGGGAACTGATCGAAAAGAAAGGTTTTAATATCATCGCAGTAGAAGCTGACTGGCCGGATGCAACAAGTATCGATTTATATATCCGTGGCACTAATAACAAAGCCGATTTTAAAGGCAAACCGTTCTCAGGTTTTCCG
>JBFFVI010000067.1:0-8780 GCA_041570895.1 Gammaproteobacteria bacterium | reverse complement strand
TCGTGTGATGAACGTAAGGCCGAAGCCTTATTTAACTTCTTATCCAGCTCACGCGTCTTTTCACTCTGTTTCTTTTTATATATCTCAATGCCCTTCTGTATGCCCTGAGCGATCAATTTCGTTTGTTCTTTAGTTTGCCCCGGCTTTTGCGTACCGCGAGCTATCTTCATCGCATCATCTTTGCTTTTTTCTGAGAGCAGATGTTTTTTTGAATATTTGGCCATGTTATCAGTCGTTATATATGTTGGATCAAATATCAAGAGGTCAGTCTCCTTGATTTTTCTTGATTCTATTATGATATCGTTATTGATTGATAGCTAACAGCCGAGATTATGATATATGAAATATTTATCCTTAAAGCGTCTTCTCTTTACACTCTCGTTACTGGCTAGTACGGCAGCCTGGTGTTCCGAGATCGACAGCATCATCGAACGTAAGCAGGCACCTGAGGGTGTCGTGTTTGAGATCGTCAGTGATGAAGATGATCTGCTCGCTGAGTTATTGCCGGCACTAAAGGCTGATATTGAAAAGTTACGACAACGTTTCCCCGATCTGCCGATCGCGATAGTGAGCCATGGCAAAGAACAGTTTGCCCTGACCAGCAAGAATCGCAGCAGCGAGCCTCGGACGCATGACATCGTCCAACAGCTGGTCAACAAGGATGATGTCGATGTGCATGTCTGTGGTACGCATGCTGGCTGGTATGGCGTACCAGCAGAAGCGTTTCCAGATTATGTCGATGTATCAGCAACCGGACCGGCGCAGATCAATGACTATGAGGCCATCGGTTACGAAGTAATCATATTAACCGAATGACAAATTTCAGCGCATCTTTTGTCCGTTGCTTCGTGCACAGATGCCTGCAGTAGCTGCTTTGGTGAAGGATCTTAGCTTTCGGATTTTAACATTCGAATAATTTTTACCCTTAGCCAAAATAGCCAGCATAAACCACAAAACCAATCCATGATAACACCAGCAACACCCACGGCAATCTATTACCTTTAACAACGGCTGGCTCAACCACCTGCGCCGTTGAAGTTTCGTGTGATGAACGTGCCGAAGCCTTATTTAACTTCTTATCCAGCTCACGCGTCTTTTCACTCTGTTTCTTTTTATATATCTCAATGCCCTTCTGTATGCCCTGAGCGATTAACTTCGTCTGTTCTTTAGTCTGCCCCAGTTTTTACCCTCACCCCAAATCTCCGTTGCCATAAAAAAACCCGCTCAGCTGTTTAGCTAAAGCGGGTTTCCAGGCTCAAAGGCCTTCTCACTTTAGCTGTATTTATATGGCGCTCGCAAGCAGAGACAAATCAGCGCATTACGTATTTAATATACTGCTATGCTATAAAAAAACCATGACCTGCGTCAATTAAATGCACACTGAAGGGATCAGACCCATTCTGACAAAACCTTCAGGAAAGGTTTTGAACGCACAAAGTGCGGCCCGAAGGGCGTAAGGCATGGATGCCTGGAGTAACCGCTTTTGCGCAGGATCTTAGCTTCTGGATTAATCGTGGATCTTCCCCGATTATTTCTTTTTTCTCTTTTTAACAGCAGATCGTTTATTCGAAGCACCGTTATCACGCGGCGGCAGCCCGGTGTGCTGGGTAAGTATTTTTTTACCCGCAGTGCGGCGCGTATGTGCGGACCCGGTATTTTTTCTGCGCTGCGCCTGATAATCGTCACCCGCTTTTGGCTGAAATTTTGGAATCAGCTGTCTATCCGCCTCACCGATCAGATCAGTACGCCCCATGCGCGTGAGTGCTTCACGCAATAAAGGCCAGTTGCTTGAATCGTGATAGCGTAAAAATGCCTTGTGCAATTTTCGCTGCGCCGGGTCTTTAACACTTTCCACCGGGTCACTTTTATAAGTGACCTTACGCAATGGATTTTTTCCCGTGTGATACATCGTTGTCGCGGTGGCCATGGGTGAAGGATAAAACGCCTGCACCTGGTCTGCCTTAAAGCCGTAGCGCTTTAACCACAGCGCAAGATTAAGCATATCCTCATCGGTGGTGCCCGGATGCGCTGCAATAAAATAGGGTATCAGGTACTGGTCCTTGCCTGCCTGCTTCGAATATTTTTCGAACATGGCTTTAAATTGATCATACGCACCCATGCCGGGTTTCATCATCTTCGACAGCGGGCCATCTTCTGAATGCTCCGGCGCGATTTTCAGACAACCGCCGACATGGTGCGTCACCAGCTCTTTCACGTATTCCGGATCACGTATCGCCAGATCGTAGCGCAGTCCCGAAGCAATCAACACTTTTTTAACGCCAGGCAATGCGCGTGCTTCGCGATAAAGCTGAGTCAGTGAAGAATGATCGGTATTTAAGTTAGGACAGATGCCGGGATAAACACAACTGGGTTTACGGCAGGCGGCTTCGATCTCCCTGGATTTACAGGCAATGCGATACATGTTCGCAGTCGGCCCTCCAAGATCAGAAATGACGCCGGTAAAGCCGGGCACGGTATCACGTATCTGTTCGATTTCATGCAGCACAGATTCTTTCGAGCGGCTCTGTATAATGCGGCCTTCGTGTTCGGTAATCGAGCAGAAAGTGCAGCCACCAAAACAGCCGCGCATGATGTTGATCGAAAAACGGATCATCTCATACGCAGGAATTTTCTCCCCCTTGTAACGTGGATGCGGCACACGCTTGAACGGCATAGCGAAGACATAATCCATTTCAGCCGTGCTCAGTGGTATCGGTGGCGGGTTCAACCAGACATCGACATTGCCGTGTTTCTGAACCAGTGCGCGGGCATTGCCGGGGTTCGTTTCCAGATGCAGCACACGGTTGGCATGGGCATATAACGCCCTGTCGTTACAGACTTTCTCAAATGCCGGCAAACGGATAACACTAGAACTGCGTTCCAGCTTTGGCGACTTGAGCTCAACGACCTGCTCGCCGTTTTCATTATATTCTGCACCGTAAAAAGCATTGTTGCGCCGTTCTATCTCGCAGTCACTCATCGCCTGGGTATTAACATACGGGTTCACAATACGGTCTATCTTTCCGGGCCGGTCGATACGACTGGAATCAATTTCCATCCAGCCACGAGGCGTATCTCGCCGCACAAACGACGTACCGCGCACATCGGTAATGTCTTCGATCGCCTCACCCTGAGCCAGGCGCTGGGCAACGTCGATGATGGCGCGTTCCGCATTGCCGTACACCAGCATGTCGGCTGTCGCATCCACCAGAATCGAACGCCGCACTTTATCCTGCCAGTAATCATAATGCGCAATGCGGCGTAATGACGCTTCGATACCACCGAGAATCACCGGCACATCCGACCAGGCTTCCTTGCAGCGTTGTGCATACACCAGCGAGCAGCGGTCAGGCCGTTTGCCACCGATATTGCCGGGGGTATAAGCGTCATCGGAGCGCCGTTTGCGTTCGGCCGTGTAACGGTTGATCATCGAATCCATGTTGCCGGCAGCAACGCCAAAAAACAGGTTGGGTTTACCGAGTACTTCGAAAGGTTCTTTGGAGAGCCAGTCGGGCTGCGCAATAATACCGACGCGAAACCCCTGTTTTTCCAGCAGGCGACCGATAATCGCCATGCCAAACGAAGGATGATCGACATAAGCATCACCCGTGACAATAATGATATCGCAGGAATCCCAGCCCAGTTCGTCCATCTCAGCACGGCTCATCGGTAAAAACGGCGCGCTGCCATAGCACTCGGCCCAGTATTTCGGGTAATCGAAAAGTGCCGTTCTGGCGACAGGAACTGCGCTTACCGATTTAGTGGCTGATTTGTGGGCTGACATAAGGAGTGCTCGGTTAAAGTGTGATTATACCAAGCAATGGCCGCAGACGTTGTAGAAGGCAATCGGGGGCTCGATCTCTGTTCCCGACTCGACTCTACCGATTCCTTCCGTGGAATCGTACCTCCCACGTCCAGGTGGGCGTGACCCCGATTACTTACAGCGACTAGCCATGAAATGGCTATCGACTTACAATAGTGAGCGGCCACATACAGCTATTGGTAGGACACCACCCAGA
Source organism: Gammaproteobacteria bacterium (assembly GCA_041570895.1). Taxonomy (GTDB): domain Bacteria; phylum Pseudomonadota; class Gammaproteobacteria; order SZUA-229; family SZUA-229. The sequence goes on along the minus strand of JBFFVI010000067.1, from coordinate 4,761 downwards.
CAAATGATGGTGGCAGCATAACCTCTACTTTTAACTTCGGTTATTAATGTAAGAAATCACATAAATAAATATAGATAATTACTTGCGGGAATCCTCATGAAAAAAGTAAAGCACGGTCCTATAACACTCATTTTCATCTTGCTACTGTCACTAACTATGCAGCCTCTACTGGCGGAGGAGCAGCATGATAATGACAATACTTATTTACATGTCGCGCGAGTCCAATTAAGGATCGCTTTCGAACAATACAATAATGGCGACATCACAGAATCTAAACATAGTTTGCAGAAGGCTAGTGACTGGCTAGAAAAAGCTGTTGAGCATAGCAAACATGATAAAGTTAAAAACGAAGCGGATAAACTAGCTTCTGAAATAGATAGATTCCGCCTGACATTAAGTCATTCATCTGATCAAAGTGAAATAATTCGCTTTTGGCATCAAGCAACCTCACTGATATCAAGAGAATCGATGCATCTTATAAACAGCTATGTCACATCATTGAACGACAGCACTACATTAAGTCGTCTTCTCGACGCTAAGATGCATTTTTATCTGGCAGAGCACGATCTTTTTGATAGCCATGATTATAAAGATGCAGTGCAGGAATTACACGACACACTAGAATATCTTGAACAAGCTGATGCAATAGCACGACATGATCTAGAGATTCGCATCAGTAAGTTAATAACAGATATAAAAACCTTAATAACATATACTGAATCAGATAAAGAATCCTGGAAAGACAACAAGCTGATTGATTCACTCGATAAGGCGACTGATCATCTAAAGAATGCTGAATCTGTCTCTACTCCACCAGTCACATTTAGACTTCGATTAATAGAACAGGATTTACATCAATTAAAGATGGGTATTCAAGCAACAAATATAAAAACCAAATATGATTTAATTGCGACTGAATTCAATCGGATCATCAAAAATATTTAGTAGCATGGGGTCAGAGGATAAACCATCCTGACTTTTTACTCTGACCCCAAATATCGTGTTTATACTTCCTGTGCTCTAAGCTCGGCTTCAATGAGTTTTCTAAGTTTATCGCGACAGTTTGTTACCTTGCAATCATCGGCATAGCGGCAGTCCAGTTGAACATCAAGTACGATCTCATCATCAACATCCAGCATACAAACCAGGGCGATTTCCTCCCGCTCGGTTTCTGATTGTGCCTGCTTCAGCAGGCTAATGGTGTTACAACCATCAACAAAACGTTTTATGGCAATATCGGCAATGTGATCAAAATCATAATGCCCAAAACAGCCCGGATTACGATTGACCATAATGTCTATACCTTACTACACCAAAAATGGTTCTTAATGCTTAATAAACATAAATCATAGCTCGTACTTATTCATTATTATTTGATGCTGGTCAATAAAGTCCAGTTAAAGTGGCCGGCGCACTTTTAGAGCTCAGGTAACATTGATGGTTTCGACGGAGTTGTATTTCCTTTATATATCCTGTCCGACCGTACCTGGCCGACAGCAGTCACCCAGCTTACAGCAGTATGAAATCATGGAGTCTGACCCCTTGATTCCCACGCGTATCGAGCGCCAATGCGTTTCACAAAGTTCAACCAGCGCCGCCTGTTGTGTAAGGCGCCGTGACTCAGGCAAGCGCCTCACCAGTTGATGGGCTTCTGTTTCGATAAAGGAAAGACTTGTCATGGTTTGTTTTTTTCCTCAGGTCGAGGAAAGACGGGTATCGGCTTTTGTACCACTGTCAAACAACGTCATTTCCCAGATATCTTCGCTGGTCGAATGGCGCAAGATATAAATACCGTTATCATCCCCCCTGAGTTTGAAGTAACGATGAGAAGGGGCAAGCCATCGATCAAGCACCTCCGAGACTTCAATACAGCGCTCACCAAGATAAAAACGCACAGGCGTCTCCTCGCCACGATATCCCGCATAACACTCAACTTTTATCACCGAACGACTCACTTCAGCCATGCTAATCATCCCATTATCTGACAACTCTCATAACTATAGCACTTACTAACCTGACCCCGCCCTCCCTAGTACTGACTTTTTATAGGATCAATAAATTGGATGTATACATATATGTTGCAATTGATCATTGTTAATCCCTCCGTCCCCTTTAACCTTTAAGATAACTAATTGGAAGCAGAATAGTTAGCTCATTCTTGCGGCCAGATACCACGCGCGGTTAGCGTTAACAACAAGCGCTCGAGAGCGACGACCATGGCCGCGGTATGGTAGTCGATGTTTTCTGCTCTGCCCGCATCTGCATCTTCCGTCTCCTCCAGGTCGCGCTTTTTTGCCACGACAGCATCCACCGCGTAGTTCATCCGTTTTTCCAGTTTCTGGTTGACCAGCTCCAGCGGCCACTGTTCATTTTCGTTATTTTGCACCCATTCAAAATAACTGACCATCACGCCACCGGCATTGACCAGGATATCCGGTAATACAGATATCCCCTGCTGTTTGAGTATTTCGTTAGCCTCTGGCGTCACGGGCGCATTGCCTGCCTCGACGATCAGCCTTGCTTTTATCTTGTCGGCGTTATCGATGCTGATCTGCGACATGGTTGCAGCGGGGACCAGGATGTCACAATCTATCTGCAGCAGATCATCATTGGTTATGGTCTTCGTTTCTGCCAGGCCGACAACCGTCCCCTGTTCCTGCTTGTACGCGTCGACCTCGTCAGGCATGAGACCGGCTTCACAATAAATACCGCCCTGTGAATCACTGATCGCAATGATGTTGGCACCTGCCTGCTGGAACAGGCGCGCAATATTAGCCCCGACATTGCCATAACCCTGTATCGCAACACGGCTACCTTTCAGTGTGGTCAATCCGGGAATGGCCTCGTGATGAATAAAGCGTTGCACAGCAAACAGGCATCCCTGGCTGGTCGCGGTATCACGCCCTTCCGAGCCACCCAGGCGCACAGGTTTACCAGTGACAACCGGCCTGTTATCACGATCCGGATGCAGGATGTCATAGGTCTCATAGACCCAGGCCATGGTTTGTTCATCGGTATAAAGATCAGGTGCGGGAATATCCGTAAGCGGACCGATATCATCAGCGAGTTCAGTGATAAAATGCCGGGTAATGCGGCGCAATTCTGCCCGCGATAATGATTTGGTGTCGCAACATACTCCGCCCTTGGCGCCGCCGAAAGGGATATTCAACAGTGAACATTTCCAGGTCATGAGTGCCGCAATGAAGGCAATCTCCTCGTAGGATAGTTCGGGATGATAACGTAAACCGCCTTTACTCGGCCCGTTTGCCCGGTTATGTATCACTCGAAAGCCCTGGAACACCCTGACAGTGCCATCATCCATTTCAACAGGAAAATTGACCACGATCGACCGTTTCGGTGCAGCAAGAAGATCAACCAGTCCCGGCTGCAATAATTCAATATGATCGGTGGCACACTTCAGCCGATCTTTGATGTTTTGATATTGATTGATTTCTTCCATATTGCTTACCTGGTTGAGCGTTCTCAGTGACCGAACCAGAGCTCGATGCCGCGCGCGGTGCGGCGCAGGCGAATGCGCCCGGCGTAGGGGGCGTGCATACGGTAAAGGGCCGACAGTGGCATGTCCAGGGCCAGCGCGGTGGCTACCCGCATCACCCCAAGGTGGCAGACCAACAGGATATGACCTTCAGGGTGTTCGTCAAACACGTCCATGATGCCCGATCGAACGCGCGCGTAGAAAGTGTCCAGGGGCTCCATGCCCGGCGGTCTATGGTTGACGGCGTCCCTGAAGAAGGCGTAATAGGCGTCGGGGTCGGCGTCCCGAACCTCTTCATGGCGACGTCCCTCCCAGGTGCCGAAGCTCATTTCCCGAAAGCGCCTGTCCACTGCCAGTGGCAGGTGGTAACGTTCTGCCACGGACTCGGCGAAGTGGCGACAGCGCAGGAGAGGCGAACTGACCACATGAGTCCAGTCGGTGAACTCCCCTACCGCAGCCCACATCTGGTCCCAGCCGCGTTCGCTCAAGGGATCGTCCACCCCGTCGCCGCGGTAACAAATGCCTCCGTCTGGCTCACCGTGGCGCAGAAGGTCTATAGTGCTCATGGTTCCGTGTGTGTACCTGCTTTATGACGAAATGTTGATTATCACCTGAATAACGGAGTTTAACCAGTCTTGCTCAGAGGCCTATTTTCCTTACTTCGCTACCTCGTACCAGAACACCTCGTCAGTACCAACAACAATCTCGTATGCGGTTACAGTAATGCGCATCAATATACAATCTGGTGAAGCCAGAAAAGCAGTGAGGTTATTGTGCCTTGCAAGAAGCGCCTGCTCAACTGCGTTATGATCGAAACTCGGCACCTCAGATGCAATGCCATGAGCAGTTATAACAAGGTTCCGATGTTCTACTGAACCCTGCACTGAACGATTATCTATCAGCATGGCGACACGTCCATCTTTCGACAAATTACGATACTTCATTGTATTGCGATAGGTGGCTATGATGAGATACCGGATTCCACCAATGGGCGTGAACGCCATCAGACTGGCATGTGGCTGGCCATCATACTGGGTAGCGAGAACCGCAAACTGACTCGTATCAAGAGCTCTCTGTATTTCTTTCTCAGTATTCATCTGTTGCTCCAATGATAAAGGGGGTATAAAGGGGACGGAGTGAAGCACCCCGACCCCTTTTATTATTAGCGGACATTCAACTAAGGTTGTAAATATTAGAGTAACCTTCTGACCAAAATTCCGTTAATTCATTTTTTGCTTGAAATGCCTCGTCAGCTTCGCCTTTGC
>JBFFVI010000066.1:0-8952 GCA_041570895.1 Gammaproteobacteria bacterium | reverse complement strand
GTACCAAAGGCTGGAATACCGTCAGGAAAATTCTTGCGAGTAAGTTTTTCGATACGCTCGATCTGGTGAGTTTGCATCACCGCAGTGGTGCGTTTTTCTACCAGGGATTCCAGGTCGATACCGTCGATGACATCGATCGGATCAAGTACATTGCCTTTGGATTTTGACATCTTCTGGCCTTCGCCATCACGCACCAGGCCATGTACATAGACTTCACGGAAGGGGACGTCATCCATGAATTTCAGTCCCATCATGATCATACGTGCGACCCAGAAGAAGATGATATCGAAACCGGTAACCAGTACGTTGGTCGGATAATATTTTTCAAGTTCGACCGTTTTTTCCGGCCAGCCCAGGGTTGAAAAAGGCCACAGAGCAGAGGAAAACCAGGTATCCAGTACATCTTCATCCTGGGTCAACTTAAAATCATTCGGCAGTTTGTTCTTGCTGCGAACTTCATCGACGTTATAACCGACATAAACGTTGCCATGATCGTCATACCATGCAGGAATGCGATGGCCCCACCAGATTTGGCGTGAGATACACCAGTCTTCGATATTGTTCATCCATTCGAAATAGGTGTTCTTCCAGTTGTCAGGGACAAACTTGATGCTGCCATTTTCTACTGCTTCTATGGCCGGTTTTGCCAGCGGTTCGACTTTGACATACCACTGGTCGGTGAGGAATGGTTCGATGACGGCATTGGAGCGGTCACCGCGCGGTACCATTAATTTATGGTCATCCACTTTTTCCAGGAATCCGGCGGCATCGAGATCGGCAACGATCTGTTTGCGTGCTTCATAACGGTCCATACCGATGTAAGCTTCAGGGATGATGTTGTTGACGTCACCTTCATTGTCACGGATGGCTGCATCGTTAGTGAAGATGTTGATTAAGCCACCGTTAGGCAGGTTACGTACTTCCGTTTTGTTTTTATGACGTGTCCAGACTTCATAGTCATTGAAGTCGTGTGCCGGGGTAATCTTTACGCAGCCGGTACCGAATTCTGCATCGACATGCTCATCGGCTAACACCGGAATTTTTCGTCCGGTGAGCGGTAATTCAAGAAATTCACCCAGTAGATACGAATATCGTTCATCGCTAGGGTTAACGGCGACAGCAAAGTCACCTAACAGGGTCTCTGGTCGGGTAGTTGCGACCACAACATGACCGGCACCATTACTGCGCGGGTAGCGAATGTGCCACATGTGGCCGGATTCTTCTTTGGAGAGCACTTCTAAATCAGATACCGCTGTGTGTAATACAGGATCCCAGTTCACCAGGCGTTTGCCACGGTAGATCAAACCTTCTTCATACAGGCGTACAAAAACTTCTGTGACCGCAGTGGATAAACCCTCATCCATGGTGAAACGTTCACGCGACCAGTCGAGTGAAGCGCCCATACGGCGTAACTGTTTGGTAATGGTATTACCGGAATGTTCTTTCCATTCCCAGATCTTTTGAGTAAATTTTTCACGGCCATAATCGTGCCGGGTTTTACCTTCGGCATTGATCAGGCGTTCGACCACCATCTGCGTAGCGATACCGGCATGGTCAGTACCAACCTGCCATAAGGTATCGTCACCTTTCATGCGGTGGTAACGGATCATCGAGTCCATGATGGTATCTTGAAAGGCATGGCCCATATGCAGGCGGCCGGTGACATTAGGTGGCGGTATCATGATGCAGAACTTTTTACGTTCGGCGTCAGCGGCCTGGCCTTCTATGGTTTGTTCGGCGTTAAAATAACCGTTGTCTTCCCAGGTTTTGTACCATTTACTTTCGATGGCCTGCGGGTTGTAGGTTTTTTCCATTAGGGACTCAGTGAACAGATTTAAAGCGCAGAATTATACAACATGCCGCTATCAGGCTGAAATTAAAAAAAGCCGAATTTGAATTCGGGGTGACAGGTTCAATTTATTATCGCTTGAAAATCGATATGCGCATTACCAGAAGCGGTGTTTTCAATAGAGTTTTTCTTTGTTCTCGATCAACTGTTCTATCACATCGTCAGGCAACCGGTCTTCCAGTGCCTGCTGGATAAGATAACGTAACTGCTGTTCCAGGTCTGGCATCAGCTCTTTGGTAATATCGTCGACCATCGATTGTAGTGAGGCAGGCGGTTCTGGCTGTTCTGCCGGTTGCGCTTTAACATCGACGGCAGCAATATTGATAGCTTCAATATCAGAGGTGGTATCAGAGACGGTTTCGGTTTCGGCTTCTGCTGTACCGGTATTGTAGCTTATCAGTGCGGACTCAGGCTCATCGGTTTCTGCTGCAGCATCTTGAGCCGACACGGATATGCTGTTTTCAATGATGGCATCTTCAGCAGCAGTAATATCGATAGTGTCGCTGCTATCTTCAGCGATAAACTCGTCGATGATCCCTATCTGAGGTTCAGTGTCTTCGCTTAACGAGCCTACGCCAGGGACATCTTCTGTAACCACGGTGCTGGCAGAAGCGTTAATTGACTCTGCTACGAACAGGTCAAGATTATTCTCCGCTTCGACCGGCGTCGTTTCAAACAGGGCAGGCTCTCCCTCTTGATCATCAATATTCGTGTTGTCAGTTTCTTCGACCTTGATAACGTCATCAAGGATCGGGATACTTTTAGGATCGTAATCAGGCATGAATATAGAATCTTGCAGTTATTTACCTGTTTCCAGTCGATCTAGCACATATTGAGCGAGTAAGCCTACAGGTCTCCCGGTTGCGCCTTTTTCTTTACCGCTTTTCCATGCAACACCGGCGATATCAAGGTGTGCCCAATGATATTTTTTGGTGAAGCGCGAGAGGAAACATGCTGCAGTGATGGTACCAGCGCCTTTACCGCCGATGTTGGCGATATCAGCAAAATTACTGTCCAGCTGTTCCTGGTAGTCATCCCACAGGGGCAGTTGCCAGCAACGATCACCACTGGTCTGGCCGGCAGATAATAAATCGTTTGCCAGCGGGTTATGGTTACTGAGTAAGCCGGCAGGGTGGGCGCCTAAAGCGACGATGCAGGCGCCGGTTAATGTGGCGATATCGATCACCACATCCGGGTTGAATTTTTCAGCATAGGTCAGTGCGTCACATAATATTAGGCGGCCTTCGGCATCGGTATTAAGTACTTCGATGGTCTGCCCCGACATGCTGGTAACAATATCACCGGGTCTGGTGGCTAGACCATCGGGCATGTTTTCGACCGTTGGCACGATGCCGATGACATTGATGGGTAACTGTAACTCTGCGACAGCGTTCATCACACCGATAACGCTGGCTGCACCGCACATGTCATATTTCATCTCATCCATCTGAGTGCCAGGCTTAAGACTGACACCACCGGAATCGAAGGTGACTCCTTTACCGACAAAAACGATCGGCGCCTGCTGTTTGTCTCCCGCCATATATTCCATGGTAATTAGTTTAGCTGGTTCACGGCTGCCTCTAGACACGGATAATAACGATCCCATGCCAAGTTTTTCCATGTCCTTTTCTTCTAACACAGAGGTTTTAATCTTGCTGTGCTGTTTAGCTAAATTGAAAGCCTGCTTTGCCAGGTAAGTCGGTGTGCATATATTAGCCGGCATGTTGCTGAGATCTTTAGCCAGGTGTATGCCAGCGGAGATGGCCATGCCCTGGCGGACCGCCTGTTCGCCCTGCATCAGTTGACCGCGGCCATTAACACTGAAGATAAACTTTCTTAACGGCCGGCGGGTTTCTTTTTTCTCGGTTTTGAGCTGATCAAACTGGTATAGAGCTTCATCGATTGCTTCGATAGAATGCTGGATCTTCCAGTTGATGTCTTTACGTTTTACCGGTATCTCGGTGAGGTAGGAAGCGATTTCCGTAGCACCGCTTGATTGCAGTGTCGTCACCATGGTTTGATTTATCTTGTAGAAAGTACTGACGTTGATGTCTTTTTCTTTACCACAACCGACGAGTAACACACGATCACACAGGCTATTTTCAACATTATGCAATAACAGTGTATTGCCTAAATCACCCTCGATCTCACCACGACGTACCAGGTTAGAGATAAAACCGTTGCTGGCCTTATCGATAATTTTTGCAGAAGACGAAAGTTTTCTAGATGCGTACATGGGGATGACAACACAACCGATACGTTGTTTTTCGGGGTTGCCACTTTTGACTGTGTATTCCATGAGTTCTCCGTAATAGAAACTGGCTTGCTGTATTAATGTCTACAGCATGTAGATAAGGTGGAATTGTATGCAATTTATCACAGGCTGGGTAGTCGAATTATTCGCTTTTTAGGCCGGTTTCGAGTTATAGCTCTAAATATTGCCGTTTACAGAACTTTTCAGGTTAAACTTCGCCTATTACGGGGCTCGTGTATCAGTGGAATCTGGATAACAGCATACTAATGAAGCTGACAATAATTGATAAATATATAGCAAAAGAGTTACTGACGTCATTTTTGTCAGTTATCTTTGTTTTGTTGATCATCGTGCTGAGTACCGAGATCGTGCATCTATTAAAATGGGTGTCACAGGGTGTGATTCCGATCAGTGCTTTTGTTTCCTATCTGCTCAATAGTCTCTTTGAATTCAGCGTGGTGTTGATACCGCTGAGTTTATTAATGGGTATTCTGCTTGCTTTTGGCCGGCTCTATCGTGATAGCGAGATGGCTGCCATCATGTCAGCGGGTATCGGTCCTCTGCAGTGGTATCGTCCTTTAATGATGATCGCGATACCGACAACATTGATATTACTGATATTACTGCTGTATGTTAAACCCCTGATAACGCAGCAGCGTGCAATGCTTGCTGCTGAGATACAGAGTCAGGCCGCCATCGATACCTTACTCATCGGACAATTTAACCGTGCCGGTAAGGGCGGCGTACTGTTTCTGGAGTCGGAAAGTGAGAACAGCAAGCAGATCAAAAATGTATTTTTTCAGCAACACCGTGACGATACCAGCCATGTCGATCTGGCCTCGAGCACCAGCAGTTTTTATAATGATGAAGGTCGGCGTTATATGATGATGCATGGCGGTACGCATTATGTCGGTAATGCAGGTGAGGCCGGTTTCAAGATCGTCAGTTATAAAGACTATGGCATCCATATCGATAAAAAGCGGGTGGCAGCAAAACTTTCAGAGAAATCTAAAAGCGTATCTGAACTCTGGTCTTCAACCAGCCTGGTCGATCAGGCTGAATTACAATGGCGGCTCACCCTACCGCTGGCAACCATTATTGTCGCCTTTATGGCATTACCGCTAAGTCACACCGATCCGCGTAGTGGTCGCTACGCTAAACTCGCTGTGGCATTGATCTTATATCTAGTGTATTCAAATTTACTCGGTATCGGTAAAACCTGGATCGTGCAGGAAAAAGTTCCGCTCTGGGTTGGCACCTGGTGGGTGCATATCATCGCCATCATCATTACCTTCTACCTGTTGAAACATAGCGGTTATCTGACCGGCCTGAATTTCAGAAAAGGAGATCGAGGTGGTTCTTGATCGATATATAGCAAAAACGGTGGTCACAGGTTGTTTGCTTGCCTGCTTTGTGATGTTATCAATATTTGCATTTGTCGATTTTGTCTCGCAGTTAAATACGGTGGGTACTGGTGACTATGGCGCCTTACAGGCTGTGGTTTTTGTTTTTCTCCGTCTGCCACAGCGTTTATATGAGCTCTCGCCATCGATTTTATTACTTGGCGGTATATTATCCCTGGGTGCGCTAGCAGCTAATTCTGAATTAGTCGTGATGCGTGCATCGGGGATTACGACCTTACGTATCACCCGTTCTGTGTTACAGACCGGATTATTTATAGCCATCCTGGTCGCGCTACTCGGTGAGTATGTGGTGCCTACTGTAACCAAAACAGCAAAGACCTATCGCGCCGAAGCCATGGAGAAAAAATTGATCGTTGGCGGTACCGATGATATCTGGGCACGCGATGGTAATCGATACGTTAATGTAAAACAGATATTGCCTGATCATGAGCTGCGACAGATCCGAGTTTACGAACTTGATGAAAATCACCAGTTAAAGACGATGCTATATGCAGAAAAAGCCGCCTTTAAAAACGATGAATGGTTACTGGAAAATATAAAACGTTCAGATATTAGCCTGGATGGCGTAAAGACTTCGTTTGAAAAACAGTTGAGATTAAAGCGGCTTATTTTACTGGAACTGTTCTCTGTCCTCGAACTTGAGTCAAAAGATATGTCAGCCCGCGAGTTATTCACCTACGGACAATATTTAGAGGACAATAAACTTGATAGTGATGAGTATTTACTGGAATTCTGGATAAAAATCTTCACCCCGCTGACCTGTTTAGCCATGTTGATGATAGCGATGCCTATCGTTTTTTCTACCACGCCACGCAGCGGTGGTGCCGGTCAGCGCGTCATGCTGGCAATAATTATCGGTATCGTCTACTTTGTCGTCAATCGTTCGGTTAATCACCTGGGGCTGGCACTGGATGCCTCACCTCTGATGAGTGCATCCTTACCATTGATCCTGGTGGTGATCGTGAGTACCTATTTCTTAAAACGGGTTAACTAACCGCTATCTTCATCGTAGATCGATTAGCACCGTCTTGCTAGCCAGATCATGCCAGCAGCGACTGTTCTTATCAAACAGGGCTAATAAAAAACCTGCGCCAAAAAGACCCCAGGAAAACAGTGCGCTAATGAATCGTATCGCCGCCGTTTTCCAGCTGATCCTGTTGTTATCACTGCTCTGTAACTGAATACGCCAGGTTTTCATCCCCAGTGTCTGACCGCCGTGTATCCAGAACCATGCAAAGTAGAGATAACTCAATATAAATATAGTTAGAACATAGAGTGGATACCAGGTATCGCCGGGTTCGATAGCTTCGCCATGATTCAGGGCGTTTGCTATTGCAGTAACGATAAAAAGAATAGCGACTAACAGGAAGCAATCATAAAAAATGGCAAATAAACGTCGAAATAATCCAACATAAGTTATCGCTGATTGAGATTCTGTCATTGAGTTAGTCATAAAATAATTTTTTGCTTCAGGCCAGTGATCAACATTAGCTTTTATTACTTAAAAAGCTCACAATTGGGGAATTTAGGCGTGGTTCATATTAACAGGATTGCTTGTATTTGGTTAACTATGTTGTATTCTCGTAAGAGGATAACTACATTTATAAATAGATCTATGTGTTCTAATTTTATAGCACAGAAGGTTTAGCGAGAAGATTATGAAATTGACTAATAGTATCAACGGCAAGATTCTTTCCATCGTAGCACTTACTCTGCTCTCTCACTCGGCACATGCAATCCCATTTACCTTTGAAGGTCGTTCATTGGGAATGGGTGGTGTTTCTGTGGCGACGGCTGATCTGGCAACGGCTGCATGGGCGAACCCTGCGATGTTGACTAACCAGAGACCTGACGATGATTTCTCATTATTGATCGGTGTCGGTACCTTCGTGAGAGATGATGATGACCTGAAAACAGACATCGATAACTTCCAGGCTGCAGACGCGCGTTTTCAGGCTGCCGCAGCTCCAACAGACCCTGATGCAATACAGGCACTACAGGACATGTCAGACATTATCACTGGTATCGACGGTAAAGTTGCGGCAGCAGATGTGACCGGAGTCGCAGCCATGGGTATGGCCTTTGATTCATATGCTATGGCGCTCAGTATTCGTGTAGATGCGATTGGCGGTAGCACGGTAACTAACCTCTCGCAATCGGCTGCAGATGTGTTGGACCCTACGAAGAACATCGTTAATCTGGAAGGCGTGCTGGCAACCGAATTCGGTCTGTCATTAGCCAAGGAATTTGGCTTCTATGATAGAAGAACGTCGATAGGTATAAAGCCAAAAATTGTCGACCTGCAAGCCTTTGTCTACAAGGAGTCAATACGCACCATCGATGGTATAAATGATGTCTTCGATAACGGTAAAAAATCTGACCTGGGTACATTTGCCTCATTTGATCTGGGTGCAGCGATTGATCTGACTAATTCTTTTCGTCTGGCTCTGAATGTTAATAACATAATCACTGATGAGTTCAATCTGGGCGGTCAAACGTTAAATTTTGATACCACTTCACGCATCGGTGCCGCTTATCATAATAGATTCCTTACCGTGGCTGTTGATTATGACCTGACAGAGAATAAACCATTATTGGCTGATACCCTTTATGGTAATCTAAAAACACAGTACCTGGCTGTGGGTGCAGAGTTTAATGCTTTTGATTTTGCACAGTTACGTGTCGGTGCAAGAAAAAATTTGGCGAGCGGTATATCTGCTAGTGCTAAAGATACTGCATTAACAGCAGGTGTCGGTTTCTGGTTAGGCTTCAACCTGGATGTTGCAGCAACCTTTACAGACAATTCTGTTGGAGGCTTTGTGCAAACGGGTTTCAGGTTTTAATCTAAAGTTTAAGCATTATTGTGTGTAAACTTTAAAATTGTTAACCGAATTAAAATTAATTCATCGTTAAGTAATTTATTTAACTGATAAAAAAAGAATGTAAAAAGTAAAAAAAGTTTGCTAAATTAGAATTTCGTTTTATACTTTTGAACGTAACTCACAAAAGGGGACTTCAAGATGGCTCGTACAACAAAAAAAACTGCTAAGAAAAAAACGGCAGCCAAGAAAAAAACAACAGCAAAACGCGCTGTAAAGAAAAAAGTAGTAGCTAAGAAAAAAGTAGCCGCTAAGAAAAAAATAGTTAAGAAAAAAGCGCCGGCTAAGAAGAAGGTTGCTAAGAAGAAAGTAGTTAAGAAAAAAGCGCCGGCTAAGAAGAAGGTCGCTAAGAAGAAAGTAGTCAAGAAAAAAGCACCGGCTAAGAAGAAGGTCGCTAAGAAAAAAGTAGTTAAAAAGAAAGTAGTTAAGAAGAAGGTAGCTAAGAAGGCACCTTCTGCGGCTGCTAAGAAAAAAGCCGCTGCGGCTAAGAAGAAGGCGGCTGCTGTAAAAAAAAAAGCCGTAGCCGCTAAGCGTAAAGCTGAAGCG
>JBFFVI010000065.1:0-8953 GCA_041570895.1 Gammaproteobacteria bacterium | reverse complement strand
TCAGGACTGGACGGCACTGGATGCGGCAGAATTTTTTCTCAGCAAAACGGATGAACTGTTAGGTGGTTTTGTGGTGCCGCCAACGATCGCTGATATCCCGGTCGAAGTGTTTGCTGAGCGCCTACCGAAAGAGATCGATGAGTTTTTTGTCGACGACAAGGTCGAGGTAGTTATTGATCCTGATCTGCCATCAAAAGCCATCGCCGGCTCAAATCGGGTGCGTCTGCGTGGCGGAGCGCTGTTTTCTGAATTAGATCTGAATCAACTGCTGGAGCATGAAGCACATATCCATGCGGCAACCATGCACAACGGCAAACGCCAGACGCAACTGAAATTACTCTCACTGGGTTCTCCGCGTACCACGCGCACTCAGGAAGGTCTTGCTGTTATGGCCGAACTCATGACCCTGTCACTGGATATCGTGCGCCTACGTCGCATCGCACTGCGTATCAAGGCGATTGCGATGGCACTGGATGGCGCTGATTTTATCGAGGTATTTAAAAGCTTTCTGGAAGCCGGGCAAAGTGAAGAAGAAGGTTACCAGTCAACCGTTCGCTGTTTTCGTGGTGGAGATGTCAGAGGTAAAACGGTATTTACCAAGGACACGGTTTATCTTAAAGGGTTGATGGAAGTCCATGCTTTTCTCGCTGTCACTATCCATGAAAACCGACCGGAACTGGCTAATGCTTTATTTGCCGGCCGCCTGAGTCTGGGTGATGTTATCGAGCTGGCGCCATATTTTGAAACCGGTTTTTTAGTCGGGCCGCATTACATGCCGCATTGGGCGAATGACTTGCGTACACTCGCCTCGGCGTTAGCCTGCAATGCCTTTTTTACCCGTGTCAACCTCACTCACGTGAAGCTGGAAAACTTTATCTTGCTGGAAGAGGCGACCGCAAATGGTGATGTTTAGTTGATTTAGTGCAACTATATTTGCCTTACTGTCTCTGACAGTGAACCACCGCAAATTATATGTTTCTAATAATTTGTGATGACGAAATATACAATATTTTATCGTAGCTGGATTATGCTGCTGATCTCGATGGCATTATCATGTAGCGCGCATATTCCAGCTGAAATTAAGCAGCCGATCGAGGGTGCTCCCAGTGTTTCTCAGGTGCGCGATTCAGCTAGTGTTTATACTTCACAGACAGTACGCTGGGGCGGTATTATTCTGGAGACTGAAAACAAACAGGATACCAGCCGACTGACAATTGTTGCTTTTCCTCTGAATGACGATGGTGAGCCCCGGGTCTCAGAGCAAAGTAGCGGACGATTTATCGCCATCGTCGATGAATTCCTTGAGCCGCTGGTGTACAGTCGTGACCGTGAGATTACTATAATCGGTCGTCTGCTGAGAACGGAAACGCTTGATGTGGGTGAATTCGCCTATGAGTACCCGGTTATTCAGGTAGAGCATTATTTTATCTGGCCAGTCAAAGAAGAGCCGGTATACGTCGATTACCCTCCCTACTGGTGGTACGATCCCTGGTATCCGTATTACTCGTATCCCTATCCTTATTATCTGCATCATCACCGACGTTGATGAGCTGAGGTAAATACATATGCGGTACACGTTTTCTTTACTGTTGTTTCTGGTTTTGCTGACGGGATGTGCCAGTACACCCGAGTTTGATACCACGCAGGTGGATCAATCACTAACTCCGCAGAGCGTTATCGCCGAAGCTGAGTTTAGTCGCGGCAAGATCGTGCTCTGGGGCGGAACCATTCTGGACACCCGTAACCTGAAAGAATTAACACAGATAGAAATACTGGCTTATCCGCTTAATTCTAACTACCGGCCTCAGCAGGAAAACAAACCGTTGGGGCGTTTTATCATCAACCATCAGGGATATCTTGAACCCACGACTTATGCACAGGGCAGACAGTTAACCGTGCTTGGTAAGGTCAGCGGCAGTCAGAGCGGCAAAGTTGGTGAGAGTATCTATACTTATCCGGTTATCACTGCCGAGCAGTTGCACCTGTGGTTGCCGGCCAGTGAGCGTAGCCGTACCAGTGTACATTTTGGTGTCGGCATCGGTCTGTAAGTTTCAGCGCTACCAGTACATAAGTAAGCGCTAAATATCTAACAACTGACTACAATCAAGTCATATATCGCAGCAGCCAAAACCCTTAGCCGAGAACCCGTCAGAGTGGTAGACTTCACCTGATTCTAATAATAATAAAGACAGCAAAAAAGTGGGAGAGCAGCATGGCTGGACACAGTAAATTTGCGAATATCAAACATCGTAAAGCTGCCCAGGATAAAAAACGCGGTAAAATTTTCACCAAGTTGATTCGAGAGATTACTGTGGCCGCCCGTGGCGGCGGTGGTGGTGATGTGGCGGCTAATCCTCGCCTGCGCCTGGCGGTGGATAAAGCGCTGGCTGCGAACATGACTCGTGATACTATCGAGCGCGCCATCAAACGCGGTACCGGTGAAGGTGACGATACCAATTATGAGGAGATCCGGTATGAAGGTTACGGGCCCGCTGGGACCGCTGTTATGGTCGACTGCCTGACGGACAACCGTAATCGTACCGTCTCAGAAGTGCGCCATGCCTTCACTAAAGCCGGCGGTAATTTAGGTACGGACGGTTCAGTCGCCTACATGTTCAAACGTACGGGTGTTTTGATGTACCCGCCAGGCAGTGACGAAAATGCCATCATGGAGGCTGCGCTGGAAGCCGGGGCAGAAGATGTGGTCACCAATGATGATGGCAGTATTGAGGTGTCGGCTACTTTTGAAGATTTTATTGCCGTGAAGGATGCCATGGCAGCGGCGGGTTTTGAACCGGAACAGGCTGAAGTTATCGAAAAAGCAGATAATTTGATCGATGTGGCTCTCGATGATGCGGAAAAGATCATGCGACTGATCGATACCCTGGAAGATCTGGATGATGTTCAGGACGTGCACACCAATGCTGATTTTTCAGATGAAGTCATGCAGCAGTTATCTGCTTAATAATGATGAATGACTACGAGCAATAAATCTCAGGTGTCTGTTAAAAAAACACGCATCATAGGCATCGATCCCGGATCACGCTGTACCGGATATGGTGTGATTGACAGTGATGGTTTTCGTCATGAATATATCACCAGTGGTTTTGTTAAAATTACCGGCGACGAGCTGCCTGAACGTTTGGGTATGATCTTTAGTGAGATCAGTGAGATCATAGAAAAATGGCAACCGCAGAGCATGGGTATCGAGCAGGTGTTTGTTAACAAGAATGTTGATTCTGCTCTGAAACTTGGTCAGGCGCGAGGTGCCGCCATCTGTGCGGGCACCAACGCAAATCTGGATGTGGGAGAATACACCCCGAGGGCGATCAAAAAGGCCGTGGTCGGTATCGGTTCGGCAGATAAAGAGCAGATTCAACAGATGATGAAACTATTGTTAAAACTTGATTTTGTACCACAGAGTGATGAGGCTGATGGCCTTGCCATCGCGGTCTGTCATGCTAATCATATGCACGTAAAAAGTCTGGGTATCGTAACCAAGGTACGCGGTGGACGATGGAGATGATGATTCGATGATCGGGCGTCTAAAAGGTATCTTGCTGGAAAAACAGCCGCCTGCAATATTGGTCGATGTGCAGGGCGTGGGTTATGAACTCGAAGCATCGATGTCGACGTTTTATCACTTGCCTGAATGCGGCGAAACGATCACCCTGCACACACACATGGTGGTGCGCGAAGATGCGCAGTTGCTGTATGGATTTTTCTCGCCGTCTGAGCGCCTGATGTTTCGCACCCTGATAAAGATCAGTGGCGTTGGACCAAAACTTGCCCTGACTATTCTTTCAGGCATGAGCGCGGAAGATTTTTCACGCTGTATCCTGGAAGGTGATAGCAAGGCATTAACCCAGTTGCCTGGTGTCGGTAAAAAGACGGCGGAGCGCCTGGTCGTTGAACTGAAAGACCGTATCGAAAAAGATGATTCGATCAAGTTACCCGGTGCGACGACACCGCTAGAGAAACACGAAAATCCCGTGAATGATGCAGTAAGTGCATTGATTTCATTAGGTTATAAAGCACAGCAGGCAAGCCAGATGATTCGCAATATGGACGTCGAGGGTAAATCGACAGAAGAGATTATACGAGCTGCGCTGCAGGGGAGTGCCTAGATGAGCGATAACCCGGTATTGTCAGCAGAAAGTATCGAGGGTGAGGTTGCTATCGACCGAGCCATTCGGCCGCAGTATTTAAAAGACTATCGCGGGCAGCCTGCCGTTACCGAACAGCTGGATATATTTATTCCCGCTGCAAAAGCCAGAAACGAAGCCCTCGATCATGTTTTATTCTACGGCCCCCCCGGACTGGGTAAAACCACCCTGGCACACATCGTTGCCAATGAGATGGGCGCAAATCTACATTCGACTTCGGGGCCGGTTTTAGAAAAACAGGGTGATCTTGCTGCCTTGCTGACCAATCTTGAACCGCATGATGTTCTGTTCATCGATGAGATCCATCGTCTGAGTCCGGTGGTAGAAGAAGTCCTGTATCCGGCGATGGAAGATCATCAACTGGACATCATGATCGGCGAAGGCCCTGCTGCTCGTTCCATCAAACTTGATCTGCCACCGTTTACTCTGGTCGGTGCGACTACCCGGGCGGGTTCGTTAACCTCGCCATTACGTGATCGTTTCGGTATCGTCCTGCGTCTGGATTTTTATGCGTTGAATGATTTGAGTCATATCGTTCAACGCTCATCCGATATTTTAAACGTGCATATCGATGTTGCCGGCGCAGCTGAAATTGCCCGACGAGCCAGAGGTACGCCACGCATCGTTAACCGCCTGTTGCGTCGGGTTCGCGATTATGCCGAAGTCAAAGGTGACGGTAATGTCGATGAAAATACAGCTGCAAAAGCGCTGGAGCTGTTAAAAGTTGACCCGCTAGGTTTTGATATAATGGATCGGCGTCTATTGCTGGCGATCATTGAAAAATTTAATGGCGGCCCGGTGGGCGTGGAAAACCTGGCGGCAGCGATCGGTGAAGAACGCGATACCATAGAAGATGTCATCGAGCCCTATCTTATCCAGCAGGGATATCTGATGCGCACACCCAGGGGACGTATTGCCACGGCAAATGTTTATCAACATTTTGGTCTGCATGCGCCAGATAGCCTGGCCAGGGAAACGGTTGACGAGCTTGAGCCAGAAGCGGACCTGTTTAAATAAAAGGATTTTTAATCACTGTCTTGTAGAGAGCCGGTCTAATAATAAAAAATAAGTAAGTTAAGTCATGAGTTCCAATAAAAATGCAGCTGCCAAGGAATTTTCCTGGCCAGTGCGTGTCTATTACGAAGATACTGATTCAGGCGGCGTAGTTTATTACGCTAATTATCTGAAATTTATGGAACGCGCACGTACCGAATTACTGCGCAGTATCGGTTACGAGCAGGATCAATTACAACAAGAGCTGGGTATTATCTTTGCGGTGCATAGCGCCAATATTCAATATAAAAAACCCGCCAGATTTAATAACGAGTTAAACGTGTTAACATCGATTACCTCGCTGGGTAAAGCCAGCATACATTTTAAACAGTCTATCTATCTTGAGCGGTCTCCTGATGTAACTGTTTCCACTGGATTAGCGTCTCCAGAATTACCGGCTGAATTGTTATCAGAAGCGGAAATTAAAATTGCCTGTCTAAATGCGACAAAATTCACACCGCAGAGTATCCCTGCATCAGTAATTGAAAAAATAAATGAGGAGTTTTATCGTGGAAGCTGATATGTCGCTATTGTCGCTGGTAACCCGCGCCAGTATTTTAGTGCAGATAGTGATGATGATCCTGGTAAGTGCATCGGTGCTTTCATGGGTTATTATCGTACTGAAATTTAAGATATTGAAGCTGGCACGAGTTGAAGCCATGCGATTCGAAGACCAGTTCTGGTCAGGAATCAATTTATCCGATCTCTATCAGCAGGTTAAACGTAAGGCCGAAACACGCCGCGGTGTGGCGCGTATTTTTGAAGTCGGTTTTGCCGAATATATCCGCACCCATAAAAATAAAACAAACACGGAAATGATGTTAGCCAGCGTACAGCGCAGCATGAAAGTTGCGGTTGCGAGAGAAGAAGATTATTTAGATTCGCATCTGTCGATGTTGGCGACTATTGGTTCGATCAGCCCTTATATCGGCCTGTTTGGAACGGTATGGGGCATCATGCGCTCGTTTATCGCGCTGGGTGCTGTTGAGCATGCCAGTCTTGCTATGGTCGCTCCAGGCATCGCTGAAGCGCTGATCGCAACGGCGATGGGTCTGTTTGCGGCTATACCGGCAGTCATTGCATACAACCGCTATGCCGAAAAAGTCGATCGCTTATCCAGCACCTATGAAAATTTTGCCGAAGAGTTTGCAACTATCTTGCAGCGGCAAAGTCATGCCGCGGATGAAGCAGCGTAATGAGTAAAAAGCGCCGTGCCGTTTCTGAGATCAACGTGGTTCCATATATCGACGTGATGCTGGTGCTGTTGATCATCTTCATGATAACCGCGCCGATTGTCCAGCAAGGTGTTGAAGTCGAATTACCGAAGCTGGCGGCTAACTCATTACCTCCAGAGCAGCAGGAACCCGTAATATTAACCGTGAGTAAAACCGGTGAATATTACCTGAATGTTGGCGATGATCTGAAAAAGCCAGTGAGTGACGATGTCGTCGCCGAGCGTGTTGCTTTAATACTCAAGCTGAAACCACAAACCCCGGTGCTGGTGCGTGGTGATAAACAGGCCGATTATGGAGCAGTGACCACGGCGATGGTATTACTGCAATCAGCGGGTGTGGAAAAAGTAGGATTAATGACCGATCAGCCCTGAAGTGGTCTGTCTCGGTCAACAGGATTATATGCATGAGTTCGTCTGGTTTATTTGCTGAATTAAAAAAACACCCGTGGGTTATGGTGTTGGTTATCATGGTACACATTGGCCTGGTTGTGCTGTTAAGTATCAACCTGTCTAATGATGAAAAGCCGCCGATGCCTATGGCGCAAAAACATAAGATCATCGATGCCGTTGTTGTCGATGGCAAAAAATATGATCAACGCCAGAAGCAGAAAGAAATCGCTGCAAAGAAAAAGATCGAAGATAAAAAAGCGGCTGAAAAGAAACGTTTAGCAGAAAAAAAGCAGGCAGAAGAGAAAAAGAAAACCGCAGAGAAAAAGAAAGCAGCAGAGAAAAAACGTCAGCAGGAAGCAGATAAAAAACTAGCCATCGCCAAAAAGAAAGAAGCAGAGCAAAAAGCTAAAGCGCAGAAAGAGAAAGAACAGAAAGCGCGTGAGAAAAAAGAACAGGAACGAAAAGAAAAAGAGCGTAAAGAGCTGGAGCGCAAGGAGCAGGAGAGGCTGGCTGCTGAGAAAAAACGCAAAGCCGAAGAAGAACTTAAACGACGCGCCGATGAAAAAGCCGATTTTGAACGTGCCTTACTCGAAGAGGAAAGGCGTGAAGAAGAGGCCAGGAAACAGGCGGAACGTACCGCTAGATTGCAGACACAGCGCCAGCAATATAACATGCAGATCAAGCAGCACGTTGAAAATAACTGGTTACGTCCTGTGACGACCAGTGAAGGCCAGAGTTGTGACGTGATTGTCACACAAACCATGATGGGTGATGTGATAGACGTGCGCTTGCAGTCCTGTAGCAGTGATAACGCCTTTCAACGTTCGGTAGAACGTGCAGTACGCAAGGCATCACCATTGCCGCCAGCGCCAAACCCGGACGTGTTTGAGCGGGAGATTTATTTTACCTTCAAACCGCAAATTTAAGTTTTGGATTAAATGATAACTATGATAAAAAATATAATAATTGGCCTGTGTTGCCTGTGTTTTTCCTCGCTGGCCCAGGCAGTACTGAAGATCGACATCACTGAAGGTTTTGAGGGTGCGTTACCTATAGCGGTGATTCCATTTCAATGGCACGGGGCTGAGAAAGTTGTCAATGGCGATGTTTCGGCAATCATCGTTTCTGACCTGGCACGCAGTGGTAAATTTTCGCCGGTGGCAGAAAAAGATCTGCTTGCACGTCCGCACAAACTCGAGGATGTCCACTACAAGACCTGGCGTATTGCGGGTATGGATCATATCGTTATCGGTAATGTCACAAAAAAGGCTGATGCCACTTACCAGGTAGAGTTCCGACTAATCGATATTTTAAAGGCCAAGCAGGTTCTGGGTTATAGCTTTTCAGCAACCGATAAAACCCTTCGTGCAGTAGCGCATCAGATAAGTGATTATATCTTTAGCCATATTACCGGACTGCCGGGTGCCTTTAGTACTCGTATTTCGTACGTTACAGTGCAGCGCGATAAAAAAGGCAGTACTTTCCGATTACAGGTATCGGACACCGATGGTTATAATCCACAGACACTGCTAACTTCAGATGAGCCGATCATGTCACCTGCCTGGTCACCTGATGGATCTGAACTGGTTTACGTTTCTTTCGAGAGCGGACAGTCAGAAATATTTACCCATAATGTACTTGCCGGGACAAGAAAAAGTCGTGCCAAGTTTAAAGGTTTAAACGGTGCGCCAGCCTGGTCACCAGATGGTAAAAAACTAGCGATCACCTTATCGAAAGACGGTAATCCGGATATCTATATTTTGAACCTGGCTAACAATAAATTACAACGTATTACCGATCACTGGTCGATCGATACTGAAGCTGTCTGGCTAGCCGATGGCAGATCAATCATTTATACCTCGAGTCGCAGCGGCAAACCACAGTTATATAAACAGTCTGTGAGGGCTGGTTCTAAAGCAGAACGATTAACCTTTGAAGGCAGTTATAATGCCAGCGCCAGTATTTCAGCTGATGGTAAATCTGTTGCTTATGTGCATGGTGAAGGTAATATCTACCGTATAGCTTTGTTAGACTTAAAAACAAAATCATCAAGAATTTTAACCGATGGTCCACTGGATGAATCACCGGGGTTTGCACCGAATAACAGTAT
>JBFFVI010000064.1:0-8958 GCA_041570895.1 Gammaproteobacteria bacterium | reverse complement strand
TGTGTGGCCTATATCACTTATGCCGAACGTAAGATAATAGGTTATATGCAGGTGCGCATTGGTCCGAACCGTGTTGGCCCGCGTGGCTGGTTGCAGCCGATCGCTGACGCGTTAAAGCTGATGTTTAAAGAGATCATCATTCCGGAAAGGGCCGATAAGTTTTTATTTTTACTGGCACCTGCTTTGGCCATTATGCCTGCTCTGGCTGCATGGGCAGTGATGTCATTTGATCGTGGTTGGGTGCTAGCCGACTTGAATGCGGGCTTGCTCTATATTCTGGCATTAACTTCACTGGGTGTTTATGGCGTTATCATTGCTGGCTGGGCATCAAATTCTAAATACGCCATCATGAGTTCGTTGCGTGTTGGAGCGCAGATTGTTGCTTATGAAATTGCCATGGGTTTCGCGCTGGTCGGTGTAGTGATGGCCAGCGGTAGTCTCAATTTGGGAGTTATTGTCGAGGGCCAGGCAGGTGGTATATCCAGCTGGTACATCTGGCCGTTATTGCCTTTGTTTTTTGTTTATTTTATATCGGGCGTGGCAGAAACCAACCGTGCGCCTTTTGATATGGCAGAAGGTGAATCTGAAATTGTTGGCGGGTTCCAGGTGGAATATTCTGGTATGGCGTATGCGGTTTTCTATCTTGCTGAGTACGCTAATATTATTTTAATTTCTACGCTGACATCATTGATGTTCTTAGGCGGCTGGTTATCCCCATTAGAAGGTTTTGTCGGTGCAGATCACTGGTTAGGTGATTCAAACGTATTATGGTTCTTCGCTAAAGCGTGTTTCTTTGCGTTCTGTTTCCTATGGATCCGTGCGACTTTCCCGCGTTATCGTTATGACCAGATCATGCGTCTGGGCTGGAAAGTATTTATTCCGGTAACTATCGTCTGGTTATTTGTTGAAGGTGTGATGGTTGTAGCTGAAGTTGGTCCTTGGGCGGTATAACGATATGAATGCAATAAAACACTTTTTCAAAAGTTTCCTCTTCTGGGAATTATTACAGGGCATGAGCGTTACTGGTAAATATTTGTTTAAGCGAAAGATTACCGTGCAGTATCCAGAAGAAAAAACGCCATTGTCACCCCGTTTTCGTGGATTACATGCGCTGCGTCGATACGCCAATGGTGAAGAACGCTGTATTGCCTGTAAGCTGTGTGAAGCGGTTTGTCCCGCGCTGGCAATTACTATTGATTCTGAAGAACGTGAGGATGGCACGCGACGCACCACCCGTTATGATATCGATCTGTTCAAATGTATCTATTGCGGATTTTGTGAAGAAGCCTGTCCGGTGGATTCCATCGTAGAAACGCATATTTTTGAATACCATTTCGAAGAACGTGGCAAAGAGGTAATGACAAAAGAAATGTTGCTTGAAATTGGTGATAAATACGAAACTGAAATTGCTGCCAATAAACAGGCGGACGCGGCTTACCGCTAGACTGGATAGGATAATTGTGGATATGAGTATAACTGATTTTCTATTTTTCGTTTTCGCCGGTACGGTAATCGCAGCAGCTTTAGGTGTCGTGTTATCAAAAAACCCGGTGCACTCTGTGTTGTTTTTAATTATGACCTTTTTTGCTTGCTCGGCTATCTGGTTAATGCTGGAAGCAGAGTTTTTAGCCATTACTCTGGTTCTGGTTTATGTCGGAGCAGTCATGGTGCTGTTTTTGTTCGTGGTGATGATGCTGGATATCAACGCGGCAAAGATGCGCGAAGGTTTTGTATCCTATCTTCCGATTGGTATTTTATTTGCTGTGTTGATGCTGGCGATCATGGTCTACGTGGTAGGCCCGGTTGGACCGGATGTGATGGCTACCGCAGCACTGGATAATGCCGTTAAACATGCGGCGGATTACAGCAACACGGAAGCCTTGGGTGAGATCCTCTATACCGATTATGTGCTTGCCTTTGAGATCGCGGCGGTTATCTTGTTAGTGGCGATCATCGCGGCTATCTCTTTAACACTACGCAGACGGCCTACAACAAAACATCAGTCACCTTCTGAGCAGGTAAAAGTTAAACGTAATGACCGCCTTAAAATAATCAAGTCGGATGCCGAGGTACTGAAATGATCGGTTTGACCAGTTACTTAACCCTGGGGGCAATCCTGTTTGCCATCAGCGTCGCAGGTATTTTTCTTAATCGGAAAAACATCGTGGTTCTATTGATGTGCATCGAATTGATGCTGCTGGCAGCAAATATCAACTTTGTTGCTTTCTCGCATTATCTGAATGATTATGCCGGCCAGGTTTTTGTGTTCTTTATCCTGACTGTCGCTGCGGCAGAAGCGGCTATCGGTCTGGCGATACTCGTTACCTTGTTCCGTAGTCGTCGCAGTATTGATGTCGAAGACCTCGACGCATTGAAAGGGTAGGCCTGATGGGAAATTTATATCTAGCTATTCCGCTGGCATCACTTTTCGGTGCTATTGTCGCTGGTTTCTTCGGCGCGCAGATAGGGCGTAAAGGCGCGCATACAGTTACCATTCTGGGTGTGGGTACGTCATTTATATTATCGCTGATCGCCTTGAGCCATCATGTATGGGACGGTGCGCCAGCATACAACCATTCAGTCTATGAGTGGATGGTGTCCGATGGCATCCGTTTTGAAGTGGGTTTCCTGATCGATAACCTGACCGTGATGATGATGTCAGTAGTCACCGGCGTCTCGCTGATGGTGCATGTCTACACTATCGGTTATATGGCTGATGATCTGCATAACTGGCCAAAAGAGAGTCTGGCAGGCACCAACGCATACCAGCGTTTCTTCAGTTACATCTCGTTATTTACTTTCTCCATGCTGATGCTGGTGATGTCGAACAATTTCCTGCAGTTGTTCTTTGGCTGGGAAGCTGTGGGCCTGGTGTCATACCTGCTGATCGGTTTCTGGTCTGTTCGACCAACTGCGGTATACGCAAACCTGAAAGCCTTCCTGGTCAACCGCGTTGGTGATTTTGGTTTTATCCTGGGTATCGCTGCAGTGGTTATGTACTCTGGAAGCCTGGATTATTACGAAGTGTTTGCTAAAGCCGGTGATATGTCACAGCAGACCATGAGCATATTCTCTGGTGTTGAGTGGAGCGTTATCAGTGTTATCTGTATCTTGCTGTTCATCGGCGCTATGGGTAAATCAGCACAGATGCCATTGCATGTCTGGTTGCCCGATTCGATGGAAGGCCCGACTCCGATCTCCGCACTGATTCATGCAGCTACCATGGTGACCGCGGGCATCTTCATGGTGACGCGTATGTCACCACTGTTCGAGCTGTCTGAAGCGGCGTTAAGTTTTATTATCGTCATCGGCGCGTTGACTGCGATCCTGATGGGTCTGGTCGGTATAGTGCAGAATGATATCAAGCGTGTTGTTGCGTATTCAACGCTATCGCAGTTAGGTTACATGACAGTTGCACTTGGTGCCTCAGCATATTCTGCAGCCGTATTCCACCTGATGACACATGCATTCTTTAAAGCCTTGTTATTCCTGGCTGCCGGTTCGGTGATCATCGCCATGCATCATGAGCAGGACATACGCAAGATGGGCGGCCTGAAAAAATACCTGCCGATCACTTACTGGACATCATTGATCGGTTCACTGGCATTGATCGGTTTTCCTGGGTTCTCAGGCTTCTTCTCCAAAGATGCCATCATCGAAGCGGTGAATCACTCAAATATTCCGGGTCATGAGTTTGCTTATGCGGCTGTACTGTTTGGGGTATTTGTTACCGCATTTTATTCTTTCCGCATGTTCTTCCTGGTGTTCCATGGTGAAGAGCGTATGGATAAACACACAAAAGACCACATACGTGAGCCGTCCTGGGTGGTTAAGGGGCCTTTGATCGCACTGGCAATTCCTTCGATCTTTATCGGCGGCCTTACCATCGGCTATATGCTGTTTGGTGATTATTTCGGCGGTTCGGTATACATTGCAGAAAACCACCCTGGCCTTGCAGAGGTGGGTAAACATTTCCATGGTGCCTGGGCTTTTGTAGAGCACAGTTTCTCTGGCCCGGCGATCTATCTGGCGGCGGCAGGCGTTATCTCTTCATGGTATATCTATATGAAACAACCGAGTATTGCCGAGAGCCTGAAACAGCGCTTTGCTGTGATCTATAACCTGCTCGATCATAAATACTATTTCGACGAATTTAATTCAGCGTTTTTTGCTGGTGGTAGTCGTCTGTTGGGCGGTCGTCTGTGGCAGCTTGGTGATGTGAAGTTTATCGATGGCCTGCTAGTGAACGGCTCTGCCAAACTGGTTGCCTGGTTTGCCGGTGTCACTCGTCAGTTGCAGACAGGTATGCTGTATCACTATGCGTTTGCGATGATCATTGGGGTATTGATGCTGCTGGTGATGGGCCTGTTTATATAGGCACGATGACCATTAATTTATTACGAAATAACATTATTTAACGGGAACACTATGTTTGCTGACTTACCATTATTAAGCTTGATCGTCTGGTTGCCAATTTTTGGTGGCGTGGCTGTACTGCTTTCTGGAGATAAAGGTGATGCCAATGGTGTTCGTGTTTTATCTTTGGTCATCTCCATCGCCACATTTGTTCTGAGCCTGGGTTTATATACTGGCTTTGATTCATCGACGTCTGCAATGCAGTTCGTGGAAAAAACGCCATGGATATCCAGCTTTGGTATTAATTATCATTTTGGTGTTGACGGTTTTTCTATGCCGCTGATTATCCTTACTACCTTCACTACGATATTAGTGGTACTGGCTGGTTGGGAAGTTATCAAGAAAAAGCCAGCGCAATACCTGGCGGCTTTCCTCATCATGGAAGGTTTGATGGTAGCGGTGTTTGCCGCACTGGACGCTATCTTCTTCTATGTTTTCTGGGAAGCGATGCTGGTACCGATGTTTATCCTGATCGGTGTCTGGGGTGGCGAGCGTCGAGTCTATGCGACCATCAAGTTCTTTATCTATACTTTCATCGGTTCGGTATTCATGCTGGTCGCGCTGATCTACATGTATTACAAGGGCGGCAGTTTTGCTATTTTAGATATGCATGCCATGCCTTTAACCTTTAACGAACAGGTTTTGATCTTCCTCGCGTTTCTCGCCGCGTTTGCAGTGAAGGTACCGATGTGGCCGGTTCACACCTGGTTACCTGATGCACACGTCGAGGCGCCAACAGGCGGTTCGGTGATACTGGCAGCGATCATGTTAAAAATTGGTGGTTACGGTTTCATCCGTTTTAGTCTGCCGATAACCCCGGATGCTGCGCATTCACTCGACTGGTTGATCATCTTTATGTCACTGGTCGCAGTGGTCTATATCGGTTTTGTCGCACTGGTACAAAAAGACATGAAGAAGCTGGTGGCATACTCATCGATCGCACACATGGGTTTTGTTACTCTCGGTCTGTTTGTGGTTTTCCAGATCTGGGAAAACCCGGCGAATGTTTCTGGTGGCGCTGCAGCGCTTGCAGTCGAAGGTGCCATGATCCAGATGATCTCGCACGGTTTCATCTCAGGGGCGATGTTCCTGATGATCGGCGTATTATACGATCGCATGCATACCCGTGAGATCAATGCTTACGGTGGGGTGGTGCATACCATGCCGATATTTGCTGCTTTTGCTGTATTCTTTGCTATGGCGAACGCAGGCCTGCCAGGCACCTCTGGTTTCGTCGGTGAGTTCATGGTGATTATCGCCAGCTTCCAGGCTAACTTCTGGTATGCCTTCCTTGGCGCATTAACGCTTATTTTGGGCGCGGCTTACACCCTGTGGATGGTGAAGCGTGTTTTCTATGGTGAGATTGTTAATGACGGAGTTCGCGCGTTAAAAGATCTTAACTCGCGTGAATTAACCATCATGTCTATTTTGGCAGTCGCCGTATTAGCTTTAGGTCTGTGGCCAGCACCGGTAGTCGATGTGATGCATGCAAGTGTTGAAAACTTTCTGCAGCACATAGCGGTTCCAAAAATATAAAACGCGATAAAAATATAGATTATTACTGGATAAAAGAATGACATTTGAATCACTCAACATAGCTATCGCTTTACCTGAAGTATTTTTACTGACGATGGCCTGCCTGATACTGGTTGTCGATGTTTATCTGCCGGCAGATAAAAGAAACCTGACCTACGTGTTAACGCAGTTGTCACTGATTATTACTCTTCTCCTGATAATACGTAATCAGACCGATACACGTCTTCTTGCCTTCAACGACCTTTTTGTGCAGGACGCGATGGCCGATACGCTGAAAATGTTTATCGTGATCATCAGTTTTGGTGTATTCGTGTATTCAAGAGAATATCTGCAGGCACGTAATATATTCAAAGGCGAGTTTTATGTCCTGGGTCTATTCAGTATCGTCGGTATGATGCTGATGGTATCGGCAAATAACCTGCTCATGCTCTACCTGGGACTGGAGCTGCTATCGCTGTGTTTGTATGCGCTGGTTGCCTTCAATCGTGATAATAGCAATGCTTCTGAAGCGGCGATGAAATATTTTATCCTGGGTGCGATTGCCTCAGGTATGCTGCTCTATGGTATGTCGATCCTCTACGGACTGTCTGGCAGTCTGCAATTATCTGAGATTGCTGTTGCGGTATCTCAGGCGGCAGAAGCAGATAATGCACAGAACATCGGCATGGTATTTGGTCTTGTTTTTGTCGTCGTTGCACTGGGGTTTAAGCTGGGTGCGGTGCCATTTCATATGTGGATGCCGGATGTTTACCACGGCTCACCTACCGCCGTTACCGCCTTAATCGGTACCGCGCCAAAACTGGCCGGTTTTGCCATGATCATGCGTTTGATGGTCGAAGCATTGGGTGGTCTGCAGGCCGACTGGCAGCAGATGATTATTATCCTGTCGGTGTTATCACTGGCGGTAGGTAATATCATCGCCATCGCACAGAGCAATATTAAACGTATGCTGGCCTATTCTACGATCTCACACGTGGGTTTTATTTTATTAGGTATTATTGCCGGCACATCCGAGGGTTATTCTTCTGCCATGTTCTATACCATCTCGTATGCTCTGATGTCACTGGGCGGCTTCGGAGTGATTATGCTGATGGCGCGACAGGGTTTTGAGGCAGATAACATCAGTGACCTGGCTGGTCTTAATCAGCGTAGTCCCTGGTTTGCTTTCATCATGATGATCCTGATGTTGTCTATGGCGGGCATACCGCCGACCGTAGGATTCTGGGCAAAACTTGCAGTACTGACCGCCGTGGTTGATGTTGACCTGGTGTGGATGGCGATCATCGCAGTATTCTTCTCTATCATTGGTATTTTCTATTACCTGCGTATTATCAAAGTGATGTATTTTGATGATGCCGTTGATACCCGGCCACTGGAATGCGGCCGCGACATGCAGATCGCACTCAGTACCAATGGTCTGGCTATCCTGGCTTTAGGCTTTTACCCGGCGGCTTTGATGTCGCTCTGTATTTCCGTTTTTAACTAAGCGACTTTATACTTGAAGTAAGAGTTATATTTCACCGCAGAGACGCGAAGTAGTAGATAATAGATGATTCATCTGTTGATTTAGAATACTTCCCTCTGTGTTTCAGTGTCTCCGTGTCTCTTCGGTATTATTTTGTGTTTATTCGACATAGCACCTTGCAATTATCGGCGTAAGTACGTAATATTCGCGACTTGTTGTTGCGGGGTGGAGCAGTCTGGCAGCTCGTCGGGCTCATAACCCGAAGGTCGTAGGTTCAAATCCTGCCCCCGCTACCAAAATTTGTTTTCTTGGTGGCATAGATTTACCGGAGCGTAGTTTCGGAGTTCTAACTATTCAAGAATTTTGGAAAGGCTCCGTTTACGGGGCCTTTTTGTTACTGACAAAAAATATTGTGGCGGTCGCACGAACGAGTGGTATGAGACGAGATCAAGCACATTTGTGGGAATTATTTGAGCCGGTAGTTAGTGGTATGGGCTACGATTTGATCGAAATCGAGCATTTTCCTAACCCGAAACACGGAGTCTTGCGTCTTTATATCGATAAGGAAGGCGGCGTCAATGTTGAAGATTGTTCCAGTGTGAGTCGTCAGATAAGTGCTTTGATTGACGTTGAAGAACCGGTACGTGGCCAGTTTAACCTGGAGGTTTCATCGCCGGGGTTAGATCGCCCACTACGACGGTTGCAGGATTTTCAGCGTTTTATCGGTTCGATTGTTAAGTTGAAAACAGTGATGCCACTGGAAGGGCAGCGTAATTTTAAAGGCCGCTTACTAGAAGCCAGTGAAGAAACTCTGGTGATAGAAACTGACACAGAAGAAATTAGTTTACCGATGGGTGCTATCGAAAAGGCGCGTATCGTTCCGGAATTTTAACCGGGTATTATTTGTAAAATTATTATTGTTTGATCAATACACAGTTATTTAATGAGGTTTTAACATCATGAGCAAGGAAATTCTCTACGTTGCAGATGCCGTTTCTAATGAAAAAGGCGTTGAAAAAGAGATTATATTTGAGGCCATCGAGGCAGCACTTGCTACGGCGACACGTAAGAAAAACGGTAAAGATATCGAAGTACGTGTGGATATTGATCGTGAGACGGGCGAATACGATACATTCCGACGCTGGCTGGTGATCGATAATGATACGCCGATGGAAAATCCTCTGGGTGAAACCACACTGGAAGCCGCTCAGATCGACAATCCTGATATCCAGGTGGGTGATTATGTCGAAGAGCAGATCGATTCGGTAGAATTTGGCCGTATCGCAGCACAGACGGCAAAACAGGTCATCGTGCAGAAGGTTCGGGAAGCCGAACGTGAGCGTGTCGTCGAAGCTTATCAGGGTCGTGAAGGCGAGCTGGTCATGGGTACGGTAAAACGCGTCGAGCGTGGCAACGTATACCTGGATCTGGGCAGTGGCGTCGAAGGTTTTATTCCTAAGTCTGACATGATACCTCGCGAAGCAGTGCGTCCCGGTGACCGCCTGCGTGGTTATCTGAAAGAAGTACGCTCAGAAACTCGT
>JBFFVI010000063.1:0-8976 GCA_041570895.1 Gammaproteobacteria bacterium | reverse complement strand
TGCATGCTGTTTCATGGCTGCAAACCTTTAACCATGTAAGCGCAGAGTAAAAGCGGCGCAGCTTTTACTGTCTCCGCTATGAATGTTCCTTTTCCTCATGAGTTATTTCCCGTTTGACAAGTTTAGTTAGATTATTCATTGCTTCTGCAATTAACTCGATGGCATCATCTGCAGACAATAGCCCTTGCAGACTCCCCTGTGCATCAACAACGATTATTCGTCGTACACCCTGGTTTTGCATGAGTGCCAGGGTATCCAGCAAGGCCTGATTTTCTTCAACAGTAACCAGAGCTGTGCTCATAATATCTTTGATGATCAATGCCTCAGGATCGGCTTTTTGCGCAACCACTTCAATGACAATATCGCGGTCTGTGATGATGCCGACCGGTAGAATTTTTTCTGCCTGCTTCTCGACCACAACAAGATCACCAACATGATGCTGCCGCATCAGCATAGCGGCTTCAGTAACCGAAACATCCTGTCCGGTTATGATTATTTCACGGTTGCAATATTCACCTGCCGTCATTTGCTTTCCTCACTTTTCTGATTATGCTTTTTAACCAACAATGTTGTGCTTGCCAATCAGATGTACCGTCGTTGCCTGTGGCCCTCTTTCTCCCGGCTCTTCGACAAACCTTACTTTGTCGCCGATTTCCAGCTTGTCAAAATCACCATCGATAAAACTATTGCGATGAAAATAAACTTCTCTTCCGTCGGATGTCTGTATCCTGCCGAAATCCTCGTATGGCACCATTTCAGAGATGGTACCGTGTGGCGGATTTTCGTGAGTTTTAACATCGCCGCGCTGTATCCTGGCGTAATCCTGCAACTTTCTACGCGCAGCATCGAAGGCATCGCGGATTGCTACGTAGACATCTTCATGTGCATGGTGTTCTTTTGGATCGCGGTTAATAACAATTTCACCATTCGGTACGGTTAAATCAATTCGTATATGGTATAGCTTGCCTTTATGGTGATGACCATGTGGTGCTTCTATCATCACGCGACAGCTCATGATCTGATCATAAAACTTATCTAACCCGGCAGCTTTTTCACGAACCCTGGCTTCGACCGCTTCTGATGGTGGAATGTCTCTGAAGTTGATCTGTAATGGCTGTTTCATCAGTTAAACCCCCATTAATAGTGGATAGTAATAACATTTACCCCTCTTTATAAGATAACTATTATTACTATTAAAAACTTGACCCTGGTTAAAAAAACCTGAAAAAATGCCGTTATATTTAAAAAGAACTGTATGTGGTTGTTTTACAAAACTGCTTTGTGGCCCGATGAGGTCATCGACCTAAATAGGAGTTTGTGATGGCTATTACAGGTTGGCTTGATGGCTGGGTGTTTGTGATGGCCATTACAGGTTGGCTTGATGGCTGGGTGTTTGTTTCATGTAATTATTGCAGCACCATGTTGGTGATGAGGATGAGATCCTGCGTATTGATTACGCCATCGGGGTTGCCCGGTGGGTAGACGTCGCCATGAGCTAGCTGGATGTCTTCGGCAGGTATCAGGTTGAGTGCGATTTTACTGGCGATGAGCAGATCAGCCGCATTGATGTTGCCGTCCGGTGCATTCAGCGGTGCCAGGTCTGCGTCGTTAAAATTGAAGTTCAGCGGGATTGGGTCGAGGTTGTCGTTGATGCTGTCACTGTCGGTATCGACGAGTAACGGGTTGAGATCTACCCCCGGTGTGTAATTGTTTGGCTCGCCATCGTAATTAACTTCATCGAAGTCACTGAGGGTGTCGCCGTCGCTGTCTGTTAGCAAGGGATTGGTGCCTAGTGTGCCTTCCAGGGTATCGCTGAGGCCGTCGTTATCGTCATCGGCGTCGCAGGCGTTGCCCTGGCTGTCGCCATCGGTATTGAGCTGATCGGTGTTGGCGATGTCCGGGCAGTTGTCGCCCGGGCTGGTAATGGTGTCGCCATCACCATCGGACAGCATGTTAAAGATATTCAACCGGCCGTTATGGCTCCAGGAAAGAAAGTTTTGTGCCAGTGCACCAGAGGTATCGGCACTGTTCTCGAGAAAATTACGTACCACGCTGTTACACGGCAAGCCGTTTGATGCCACGCAGCTTGATGGTAATTGCCCCGAGTAAAGCTGTGCCCAAAGCAGTGCGGCGGCGCCGGCAACGTGCGGGCTCGACATCGATGTGCCCGACTTCCAGGTAAGGCAATCGTCTACCCCGGCAACGTAACCGGGAACGAATAACACACAGCTGGCATCGGGTTCGGTAGAGATGATGTTTTCACCGGGCGCCATGATGGAAACCCAGGTATTGCCGAAACTGGAAAACGAGGCCAGGTTGTCGTAACGATCACTGGCGGCAACGGCGATGACTTCGTCATAGGCCGCCGGGTAGAGTTGCGTGGTGTTTGCGTCGTTGCCCGCAGCAGCCACGATGACCACGCCCTGGCTCCAGGCATAAGCGATGGCGGCCGTTTCTGCATTCGGCGGGATTGTGCCGCCGATGGGTTCTCCGCCGGCATCGACCTCATCGCTGGCGTAACTCATGTTGATAACGTGGTAACCATTGTCTGCCGCATAGGTAATGGCTGCTGCTGATGCCGATACCGGGCACACGCCCACGGTGATGAAAAAACCAAGCGGAGGTAACAGATCGATCTGGTATTCGTAGCAGGCTTTCAGGTTGCCGATCGAGGTATTCCAGCCGACACCAGCGGTGCCCTTGGCGTTATTGGTATTGGCCGCGGCGATGCCGGCAACATGGGTGCCGTGTGCGACGATGTCATTCAGAGTTGCGCTATATTCGGTGACAAAACTGACCTGCTCGACACACTTGCCGGTCAGGTCGACTGAATCACAGTCAACACCGGTATCGAGGATGCCGACTTTGATGCTGGCATCGCCGGTGTGGATATCCCAGCCTTCAGGGGCATCGATGTCGGCATCGGCGGCGCCTGTGAGTGTGGGAGTGCCGAAAGTCGGGTCGATGAGCAGTTGACCGGTATTGTGCAGCCCCCATTGTTCGGGAAAGAAGTCTGCACCCGTGCCGGTAGGTGGCGGCGGATCGGTGCCTTCGTTTGGGAAAATTAGTATGCGGTGAAAATCTAACTGGGCAAATTCGACGTTGGGATTGGCGCGGTATGCGTTAAGTTTTTGCTGCAGCTGGCCCGACGGTACCTTGATTACCTGCACATCGATGCGAGGGATGATTTTTAATGTTTGCGTGTTCGCCTGCCTGTGCAGGTCGGCGATGCTGGACGCAGGAGCGCCCGGTTTGAAACGCACCAGTATGCGGTCGGGGGCAAATGCAGGTATGGTCTGCAGCGCGGCTTTAATGTCATCCGGCCCGGGTATTCTCGCGGCAACATTCGCTGGCGGCGCAGCGATCGTCAGCGACGGCTGTAGAGAAACCAGGATCCACAATAACCAGGCAGTGCGTGTGCGCATGCGTCCTCCATATCGACAATACACAATGTGCGGATGATATTATCACAGTACTTATGGTTGATAAGAAAGAGATTGCCTGATTTGAGAATTACTCCTGCCATACCAATATTAAGTATTATTTGCTATGCGCGAGGTATATTTCTATGGCCAGGAATACAAGCATTTCAATCGGGCCGCATTTTTTTGAGTCCTGCTACGGACATTTTCCGCTATACCTATAGTTACTCAAAGCGTAAGAAAATTAATTTATGAACTAGATATTTTTTTGTTTGATTCTGGCAATAGCAGGTTTGTCATCGAATCGACATCAACAGGTTTACTTAAAATATAACCCTGCATTTCATCCACATCTAAACTATTGATGTAGTCATACTGGGTCTGCGTTTCGATGCCCTCTGATACGACCTTAACACCGGTAGCATGTACCATTTTCACGATACTTGAGTATATTGTTCTCGAACGATTAGTATCCATCGCTTTTAACAGGAACGATCGATCAAGCTTCAACCAATCCAGTTGTAGGTTACCAAAGTAACTTAATGATGAATA
Organism: Gammaproteobacteria bacterium; assembly: GCA_041570895.1. GTDB lineage: Bacteria > Pseudomonadota > Gammaproteobacteria > SZUA-229 > SZUA-229. Next base: position 5,002 of record JBFFVI010000063.1, on the reverse strand, counting down.
ACCAGTTCCAAAATCATCGAGTGTTATGGTCACTCCAAGAAAGCGTAATTCATCGATTAATATATGCGCGGCTTCCTGATCAACCATAATAGTACTTTCTGTAATCTCAATTTCCAGGTGACGTGCATCAAGCTCAGCGTCCTTCAACGCCGATACAACATTATTTTTAAAATTATCATCAGAAAACTCAAGCATAGAAACATTCACAGATGTTCGTATATTTCCAGCTCCCATTTCGACCCACTGCCTGGTTTGCTTACACGCCGATTGCAGGCACCATTTTCCTATCTCTAATATCATGCCAGTTTTTTCAGCTTCACGTATAAATGCATTAGGGAAAACCAGTCCTTTTGTCGGATGTTCCCAGCGAATCAATGCCTCCATACTGGAGATATCACCAGTCTTTAAATTAAGTTTTGGTTGATAATATAAAACAAACTGTTGTTCTTCTATTGCGTTACGCAGATCAATCTCAGTCTGCATCTGTTCGATAATAAGGCGGTTATCGACTTGTGAATAAAACTGGTAATTATTCCTTCCAGCAAGTGTTTTCGCCTGTTTTTTAGCACGATTTGAACTTTCTATCAGCGCATCAGCTGTCTCACCATCTTGTGGATAGACTGCGATACCAATGCATGTTGTCAGATATACTTGCTTGTCTGAGACAAGCATATTTCCAGCAAACTTATTTTGTATTCGTTTGATCACGTAGGCCAAAGATTCAAGATCTTCTAAACCTGTCAGTAATATCGCAAACTCATCATCTCTCAAGCGTACAAATATCGGACCAGACTGCCCGGGAGCTAACATTGTCGCTACCGTATCAGAGGCCCTTAATATACTCTTTAGACGATGACCGACTTCGCGTAAAAAATCATCGCCAATATCCCAACCCATGGTTTCATTGATACGACTAAACATATCGATGTTTAATGTTGCGACAGCAATTATTGTTTTGTTTCTATCCGCTAATGCAATGGCCTGATTTATACGATCTAATAGAATTAATTTAGACGGTAGCTTGGTTACTGGATCGACAGCGCCAGTTTCTAAATCTTCTGCACCAACAACGTCAAGAAGTTTATCCTGTAAACTTTTTATCTTTGTCTCTAATAATGATATTTTCGCTTTATCAAAAGCTTCATCATTATTCTTTGCCGGAGGATTCAAATGATGGTCATTATCATTTGATTCTTTAGCTTCTGAAACAACGCCGTGATCTGACCAGACTTCTACTTTATTTCTTCCTGACTCTTTGGCTATATACAATGCAGTATCCGCCTGCTCTATCAATTGTTTGCTGTCAACAGGTATAGTCGTTTTACATGTCACACCTAAACTGATTGTCATATAAAAACCGTCTATGCAAAAATCTTTGCTATTATTTTGAATAGTTAGTCTTAGTTTTTCCGCAACTCTAGATGCCTCATCAGCATCTGAACCAGGGAGCAATATACAAAATTCCTCACCACCATAACGCCCAACTACAGCATCTTTGTTGCCATTATAATTATTTAAAATATCCGATACTAATCGTATTGCCTCATCACCTACTGTATGACCAAAATTATCATTGATGAGTTTGAAATGATCGATATCGACCATGATGCAGGAAAACATCGTTCCATTTTTATTTGCGACTTCTAGCAACTTTTCAAACATGTCAAAAAAAGCGCGTCGGTTATAACACCCTGTTAAAGGATCTCTCGTTGCCAACACTTCAAGCTCAACATTCTTGCGTCTGATTTCTGCATCGTTCTTAGTAAGATTTGTTACTGCATTTTCAAGCAGGACATTGGTTTCTTGCACATCAGTAATATCATCAAAAGTTACCAGGGCGCCACGTGTATTACCATTATCATCCTGTATAGGTGCGCAATTGGTAGATAAAGATCTTAAACCTGTACCATCAGTCGATAGGTCAAGTGTTACTCCAATTTTGTTCACGCCTTCCTTGATTGCATTTTCCCATGGCATCTTTTTAGATGATTCACGCAGTTCTTTATTAGCATGCTTCCATTTGAAGGATGAAGCTTTCACCCCAAGTAAATCATCTGGGTGTTTATCGATTGTTTCTGCAAATGCATCGTTTGCCATGATGATCTGTTCTTTTTTATCAACAATCAATACGCCTTCTGACAAGGCATTAAATGCCGAACGAACCCGGTCTGGCACAACCGATTTTGGGTCGAGTACCTTTAATGCTTTCCTGAGGATAAATAGATAACCTGCGAAGCAACCTATGGCTACAAATAAGAGTATCCCCAGCACTGAATTACTTAAATATGAGATCAGGCTGCTCGAATAAAGTGATTCGAATTCAACATTTACCGAACCCCACTTGTTCTGACCAGAGAACACGGGGACAATAACCACTTCATTTGTTGATTTTATATTATCGGCATCGTTATCAATTTCATGGAAATTGATAAATTCACCAAATTTATGAAGTACAGCACCATCTACTGTACTCATTGATGCAGCAACGACATCGTTGTTTCTTTCCACAAAAAGTTCAAGTGATGTTTTAACGATATCGAATTGAGATCTTGATACAGCAACAGATAATTGCACCGCTAATACTTCACTTACTTTCTTGCGTGCATCGAGCATTATTAATTCTTTATTTGGTACAAAACCAAACAAGTCGGCGACTAAAATAACACTTAGCGTGAACATCACCAGACCAAAACTTACACGAACTGCGGGGCTTATCTTAATCACTTGTCACTCCGGTAGCTTGCCATCGCCAAACATAGAATCAACCTGGTTATCTTTTTTCATCTTCTCTCGTAACGCTTTTACTTTTTTAAGTTCTTCAAGCGAAGTTGGTATCTTGTCTTCTGAGACATTCTTTTCTTTTTCATCATCGTCATCACGATACGCCAAAATTGGTAGCGGGTCATATCCTTTCCATAAAGGTATAGTTGACATTAAACTAGTAAGCAAGGCGCCACTGCGTAACACCCAGGCCACAACTCCAGCCGTCAACGCGACACCTGAACTAGAGACAGCCGCCGCCCTAAACTCAACCTGTGTCATATTTTCTGTTACATCCTCGTCTATCTGCTGTTTCATTTTATCGATAGCGATCCACAATGCTTTAATCGACTTCACCTGGATATCGGCAACCGTCGATACAGTGCTAAAATTAACCTCTGCAGATCTATTGGCCTCATGTCCACCAAAGTCACTCTGTATCTCTTTCGCTTGATCCAATGCTATATGCTGCACAGGCTCGAGAGTCAAACCAGGTTGTGATCGTGTCGATGTTGCGCCACCTGCATAGATATCTTCTAATTCTCTCGTGGAAACCGGATCAGATACGGAAACACCTATATCAGGCGGTGGTTCAACGTCAGGAAGAACTGGTGTTACAGTCGGTGTGGGTGGATCAACAGGATCAATCGGTTCTGGTGCAGGCGGCGCTATCTGCACGACGATATTAAAGGTATTACTTGAAATCGAACCCCCGGCACCATCTGTAACAATAAAGGAAAACTGATCATTTACACTTGTTGCGTCAGCCTGGTAACTCAGGCGGTTATTCACAATATCATCTTCAGTAAAGCTATCATTTACCATTACTGGTACACCGTTAACCATCAATACACCATTTGTTGGCAAGGCTGTCACTGTATAAGTTAACGAGTTATTTGCATTATCGATATCATTAACGTTCAAATCTGTATTTGTAATAACGGCGTTAGTCGTATCCACGGCAGTAATACCAGAATTTGCTACCATCACTGGTGCGTCATTAACCGGTGTTACCATAACTGTAAACAATGTCTCGACTGATGCTCCGGAAGGATCTATAGCGCGGACAGCTATCTGAGATGAACCATTCATATCTGCTGCATAATCGAGAACAAGCTCACCAGTGACAGCATTAATAGCTGTTGTACTGAATAAGCCAATATTGGTATTTCCGGTAATGCTATAGGTTAATTCCGAATCCAGGTTGTCGACATCATCAAAAACGCTATTAAGATCAATACTCGTAGCCACTGAATCTTCTACCACAGTGACATCGACAATACCGATAGTAGTCGGTGCATTGTTCACCGGGTTAACCGTGATATTTACCGTAGCAACATTTGATATAGCCCCGGATACATCGGCGATGGTATAAGTGAAATTATCACTGGTTGTCTGGCTACCATCATGGGTGTAATCGACTGTGCCGTTAGCATTGACCGTTAATGTGCCGTTTGCTGGTGGTACACCGACTATGACGATGCTACTCAGATCAAGTGCATTATCAACATCAACATCATTCGCAGCGAGATCGATATTAACTGTACCGCCTTCATTAACCGTCTGCGTATCAGCCAGTGCGGAAGGTGCATCATTAAGTGGATTGACCGTGAAATTAACAGTGGCTACATTTGAAACCGCACCGGTAATATCTGCTATGGTGTAACTAAAGCCATCACTTAGCGTTTCACTGCCATCATGGATATAGGTAACCGTACCATCACCGTTAAGTGTTAAACCGCCATTGCTAGGGGCAACGGTTATTACAATACTGCTTAGGTCCAGTGCATCATCGATATCAACATCGTTGGCCACCAGGTCAATGATTACCGTTCCGCCCTCATCTACCGCAGCAGGGAGATCATTACCTGCAACCGGCGCATCATTCACCGGGTTCACGGTAAAGACCACGGCCTGGTTAACACTCAGCCCACCGCTATCGGTCGCCGTGAAGGTCAAGGTCTCGCTGCCGTTCCAGTTAGCCGTTGGGGTAATCGTCGCGATGCCACTGGCGATGCTGACATTGATATTGGTGTTGCCCGATACGCTGTAAACCAGTGTCGCATCGGCGGTTTCAGCATCAGTAAAGGCAGCATTTAAGTCGATGGTGTAACTGCTAAAGTCTTCCGCTAAAACTTGATCTGGGATAACCGTTTCCACCGTCGGTGCATCATTCACCGGGGTGACCGTCACCGTAAACGGATCGGCCACGGCCAGCGGGCCATTGGTATCGGTGGCGGTC
>JBFFVI010000062.1:0-9173 GCA_041570895.1 Gammaproteobacteria bacterium | reverse complement strand
AGTTTGGTTACTCGACCACCAACAGAAGGTGTCTTTTCAATAACAATAACCTGTTTGCCGACTTCGGCAGCTTCTAGCGCAGCAGTCATACCGCTGATGCCACCGCCAACAACCAGGATTGTCTGATTAGTTGCAACTATCTCCGACATCTTATTCCTCCAAAGGATTTGTGTCAGTTTGGAAAATCCAGAAAAATTAACTATTAAATCAATAATTTAGTCTGGATAAGTATTTTTTATAAGCGCGCCACAAATTTAGCCCAAACGCTTGGAGTGCGTATAATACATGTTTCGTGTAATTTTCTCTATAAAATGGCTAAAAAACAGTGCTATGGTTGTTGTATGTTTGGATAAAAATAACTTATAGCTAAAGCACACTGAAATATTTGAAACCGATAAAATCAGCAATGAAAGATAACATAGAAAATTCGCCACTATCATGCCCATGTGAAAGCGGTCTGCATTACAAAAATTGCTGCCAGCCTTACCTCGAACAGATTAAGGATGCACCCACCGCAGAAGCGTTGATGCGTTCGCGTTACACGGCTTTTGTTTTGAAAAACGAAGCCTATTTACGATACAGCTGGCACCCTGACTACTGCCCTGCTGATATCCGCTTACACGAAGAGACAAAATGGTTAGGTCTTAAAATTAAACGCACAATTGCTGGCAGTGAGAATGACAACAAAGGCGAAGTAGAATTTATCGCACGTTCCAAATTTAACGGTAAAGCTAGCCGCTTACATGAAAACAGCCGTTTTACGCGATTTGATCATCGCTGGGTTTATCTCGAGGGCAGCATTAAAGGTTAACCTGCCGACCGGGTATTTATCTGGCTACTGAAGACAACCGTATATACGCTTGAGAATAAATTAAAGCTATTACTGCTAGAAGCTACCGCCCCAGTTATCCCGTTTACGACGCCAGTTGATACGGGTAATAATGAGACCGAGGATCAAACTGCCGATCGATACCGCACCACCGATGATGAACCATTCCTGTGCCACGTTACTGCGAAGCTGCTGATTATCCTTATCTAACATAGCTGCATTGGCTTCTGCTTTTTCCAGAGCTTTCTTCAGCTCTTTGTTCTTTTTGGACAGCGACAACGGGTTAGCCGCGGTAATTTTCAGATCTTCCAGCGAATTACTCAAGTTGGTTCGTTCATTCTGTAACGTACCCTTTTCATTTTTCAGCTGTTTAACCTCTGACCTTAGCTGTGCAATGGTATTTTTTAGATCTTTGTTTTCCTGCCGGACATCAGTCAATTTTTTATTCACAGAAACCAAACGGTCACGGCCGCTGGGGATATCCATTAAACTGACAGTTTCAACCCAGCCAGATTTGCCATCAGTAGTTTCAATCTCAGTAAATTTTCCATCTTCTGAAGTATCCAGCACGGTGAGCGCAGTTCCACTACTAAGAAATTTAATAATACGGTGTCCGTTAGAAGCTCCCGAACGCAATGCTATCTTGAGCTCATCACTGACATAAGCTGTTTTTGCATGAGCAGGCATACTTAATGTCGCGACCAAAACGATTAATACCGACAAAACGAAAGAATGAATTTGTTTATTAAACATTTTATTTATGACCACTTTGACTTCCTGAAAACAATAAAACCGCTTTACTTTCTAGCAAAGCATTATAAAAGGTACGTATTATGACGAAGTTGATGCATTTAGTCACTTCTAGTTGAAAAATGTAAAAAACGAGCCCAGTTATTGATCCTTGTAGGCAAACACGCTGTCCTTATTGTCAACATGATGCTCTCCCATCCAGGAAAGTTTTTCATGTAATGAAACAACCTCACCGACGATGATCAATGTAGGCGGTTTTATATCTTTACTGGCAATGACATCGAGCAAGGTATCCAGTGTAGCAATATAGACACGCTGCTGGGGCGTAGTTCCCTGTTCGATCAAAGCAACCGGTGTGCTCGCCGGTAATCCATGGGCAACCATTTCTTTGCATAGTGTTGGCGCGCCATGTAAGCCCATATAAAATACAACGGTCTGATTCGGATGCGCCAGCGCTTTCCAGTTAAGGTCGACTGAACCATCTTTTAAGTGACCGGTAACAAATACACAGGACTGCGCGTAATCACGATGCGTTAAAGGAATACCCGCATAAGACGAGCAACCATTGGCGGCAGTGATCCCCGGTACTACCTGAAATGCCACGCCTTCCTGGGCAAGCAATTCGATCTCTTCGCCACCACGGCCGAAGATAAAAGGATCCCCACCTTTTAATCGTAAGACACGTTTGCCTTCTTTCGCAAGGCGCACCAGCAACTGGTTGATGTTTTCCTGTTGCATGGTATGTTTGTCACGTTCTTTTCCGACATAGACGATCTCTGCATCACGACGCACCATTTCCATAATGGCAGGTGAAACCAGACGATCATAAACCACCACGTCGGCCTGTTGCATTAAACGCAGCGCACGAAAGGTTAACAGGTCAGGATCACCCGGACCGGCGCCGACAAGAAACACCTCACCCGGCATCTCAGGGTTGACTGACTGTGCATCGATGGTCTTATCCAGCAACTGTCGAGCTTCTTCTTCATGGCCGGTAAAGACCAGTTCGGCAACTTTACCATCGAGCACCTTTTCCCAGAATCCTCGGCGCGACTCAACATTACTAAAGGTCGATTTTACTTTATCGCGAAAACTCTCAACCAGTTTTGCCAGTTGGCCATATGCCGCAGGAATACTGCCTTCGAGCTTGGTACGGATCAGACGTGCCAGCACCGGCGATGAACCGCCAGTTGAAACCGCGATAACGACCGGTGAACGATCAATGATCGATGGCATGATAAAACTGCATAAATCAGGGTTATCAACCACATTCACCGGCAGACGCAACTGATTAGCCAGTTCAGATATTGCTTCGTTAACGGCAGCCTGATTGGTCGCGGCAATAACCAGCACGCATTCTTCCAGGTCGTATTCTTCATACTCACGCGCATGGTGCTGTATTAAATCGTCAGCTTTTAGCTGCTGTAACTCATCACAGAGTTCGGGAGAAACCACGGTTACATCCGCCTGTGCTTTTCTCAATAATGCGACTTTGCGAGCTGCTATAGAACCGCCGCCAACAACCAGGCAGGGGCGATTTTTAATTTGGATAAATATTGGTAGATATTCCATAACAGTCAGGTCTTGGCGTTAATAAAAAAACGTGATGAGATTTAAAATAAAAAAAGAAATTAAGCGAGTAACTCGTCGAGCTTACCGCTCTGATTCAATGCGGTAAGATCGTCAAAACCACCGACATGAAAATCATCGATAAAAATCTGCGGGATCGTACGACGGCCAGTAATCTCCATCATATGATCAAACATTGCCGGGTCCTCATCGACCTTTATCAGGTCATATTTTGCATTCTTACTCTGCAAAAGACGTTCGGCTGCCGTGCAATAGCCACAGAAGCGGCCGCTATAAATTATGATTTTCGGTTGTGACATATTATTACAGACCTTCTATTACGTTTTTCAGCATAGTTCGCACCTGCGTTGCGATCTCGCCAAGCGCTGCGTTTTCTATTGCCATCATTGATGCCATAGGATCAACTGCAGCGACTTCTACTTTACCGTCACTGGTTTCCTGCACGATAACGTTACAGGGCAACATGGTGCCAATTTTGTCTTCAGCCAGCAATGCTTTATGAGCAAAACCCGGATTGCAGGCACCTAAAATCGTGTAACGCTGAAAATCGACGTCGATTTTCTTTTTTAATGTACCGCTTACATCGATGGTAGTTAACACGCCAAAACCGGCATCAGCCAGACGCTTTGTGACTCGTTCGATGGCATCATCAAAATTGTCATCTACAATTTTAGAAAAATAATAACTCATGGATAAAACCTCAGTTTTACAAAAAGCAGGGGGGTAATTAGCCGCATATTATAACCTGCTAATGCTAACCGGCAAAACCTAACTAGAGAGATATATTTTAAGCTTATAAATCATAGGGTTGGTCAGTGGATTTACCTGCCCCGTAACCAGCGCGGATCAGTTGTCCAGCGGCGGCGGCGCAACTCGCAACACCTCTTCAACCGTGGTTTCACCCTTGGCCACCTTATTAGCGCCACTCAATCTCAATGGCTGCAGGCCATCTTTGATTGCCGCACGTCGCAACTCATGTATGTCAGTATCTTTATTGATCATCAAGCGGGTTTCATTGGAAAATTTAAACATCTCATAGATGCCTTTACGCCCCTGATAGCCTGTATCACGACATTCGAGACAACCAACTGGCTCATACACCTTTTCAGGTTTTTTTGCTTTCCATGGGTGCACTAACTCACGCCATGCTTCATCACTGATCTCGGTGGCCTGTTTACAGTGAGGACATAACGTCCGCACCAGACGCTGCGCCATGATACCTAATACGGAAGACTGGATCAGATAGGGCGGCACACCGATATCGAGCATTCTAGTAACCGCCGCAGGCGCGTCATTAGTATGTAGAGTAGAGAGCACCAGGTGACCGGTCAAAGCCGCCTGTATAGCAATATCAGCCGTTTCCTGATCACGAATCTCACCGATCATGATGATATCCGGATCCTGTCGTAACAGTGTGCGCACACCACTGGCAAAGTCCAGATCGATGTTTTTCTGTACCTGCATCTGGTTGAATGAAGGTTCGACCAGCTCGATAGGGTCCTCGATACTACAGACATTTACCTCTGGTTTTGCCAGCAGCTTCAAGGTGGAATATAAAGTTGTGGTTTTGCCCGAACCGGTCGGTCCGGTTACCAGGATAATGCCATGAGGCTGTTCGATCATCGATTGCCAGATTTCATTATCATTTTTACTAAAACCTAATTGCGTGAAATTTTTTACCAGCACATCAGGGTCAAAAATACGCATCACCATCTTTTCGCCAAAAGCGGTGGGCATAGTCGACAATCGCAACTCAACTTCCCTGCCATCTTCTGTACGTGTTTTTAAGCGTCCATCTTGTGGGCGACGCTTTTCAGCCACGTCCATACGGCCGATGATCTTTATGCGGCTGGTGACCGCTTTCATCACCGCTGTTGGAATCTGATAGACCTCTTGCAGAACACCGTCTATACGAAAACGAACTGGGCACATCTCGCGGCGCGGCTCAAGGTGAATATCACTGGCACGTTGTTCAAAGGCGTACTGAAACAACCAGTCGACGATATTAACCACATGCTGGTCATTAGCATCGAGCTTACCGCTACGGCCCAACTCCATTAATTGCTCAAGGTTTTGAATATTACTACCACCGGTGTCTGCCGAGGTTTTTGCGCCGTGAACAGATTTGGCGATAGTATAAAATTCCAGCAACAGACGACGGATATCATCCGGTTTGGCAATTACCAGTTTGAATTCTTTATTATGGATACGTGACAGTTCGGTTTCCCAGTCACGTTCAAATGGTTGCGCTGTAGCGACTGTTATGCTGGTGGCGTCTACTTTTATCGGCAACACATTGTATCGTGCCGCATATGCATAGGACATCACCTCGGTAACTTCAGCAACTTCAACTTTCAGCGGATCGATGCGCACAAAAGGTAAGTCGACACGTGCGGCGAACCACTGGGTAAGTGACTCCAGGGTTAATACTTTTTCAGTTTTAGCATTGACCCAGTTTCGACCTGCAATGATCTCCAGTGGATTCTTTTTCTTGTATTCATTGCCCACAGCCAGCATACGCAACATATGTGCATTTTCGACATCCACCATCTCATCTTCTTCAAGCCATTTTAAGATGTCATGAACTTCAAGATGCTGATTCTGTTTTATGTTGTTGTCGAACACTGCGCTCATTCTTTAATTACTCATCGATAATATTTTAATAATTATAATGTCGGCCAGATCTCAAAATGCCCCTTTTTCTGGCCCTGTAGAATATTATCCGCCAAATCTACTACCTCAATAGTAGACACTTTTGCGAATTTCGGTCCAATTTTCAGCCATTTAATTAGCTCCTGTACCATCGTTTCATCGCCTGTCACCTGCACTTCGACGCGACCATCAGCTAAATTTCTGACACCGCCGGATAGATTTAATCTAGCCGCCAGCTGCCTGGTGCTGTCTCTGAAGAACACCCCCTGAACCCTGCCACTGACGAAAATCTGTTTATAGACATCCATAGACGTAAACCAAATTTAATTCTTTACTGAAATACGACATCGGCGCACCGCCCTCCCTGGCTCCTTGTGCAATACGACCACCATGGATGGTGGAAGTGCAGATATTGCATCGTTACATGGATGTAACATATTAGAGCAACGCAGGAGCAGTTGCCGAGGAGCAAATATCTGTCCGCCCATCCATGGGCAAGGCTTCCGCTCCTGCTCACGCCCCTTACCTACATCCATGTAGGCATAAAAAAAGGTCCGCAAGCGGACCTTTTTTAATCTGATTAAATATAACTGATAACAGTTATAACAGATTTATTTTGCCAGATAATCACGATCTGACTGCTCAGTATCACCTACTGACCATGCACCACGAGTTTTAGCGTGGTTAATCGCTGCATCAATTTCAGATGCTGATGCGTTTTGGTCGATATCCAGAACCTGTCCTGGGTAGATCAAATCTGCATCTTTGATTTTGTTACGATTAGTTTTATAGATCAGTGGCCACTGGTAAGGGTCAGCATAAACGTCATCTTTTCCAGAAATGCTCCATAGATTATCGCCACGAACTACCGAGTAGCTAGTTACACCACCAGCAGCTGCACCAGATGATGCTGATGAGGCAGCCATTGCAGCATCACTATTCGCGTTAAGGAACTTTTTATTTTCTTCTTCAGCTTGAGCTACAGCATTTTCTGCTTGAGCTTTCGCTTTGTTAGCAAGAGCAATCGCACCTTCTTCATCACCTTCGGCTAATTTTGCTTCAGCTTGTTCAATGATTTTTCCAGTATCTCGCCACTCATAGTTTGCAGCTTTTGCTGCAGCATTAGCGGTTTTTGCTTCAGCAATAGCTTGTTCTGCTGAAACTGATTCAGCATCACCAGTTGATGCACAACCGGTAATCAGGCTCAAACTTAATAGGGCTACGCTAAACAGACGGGCAGTTGTACGCATGGTCATAATATCTCCAATGTTGGATGTTAGTTGTAATTGTTAGTGTTATTTTATTTATTGTGAGGGATTATAGACCTAAAAAGTAACAATGTAAGCATTTAGTGTCAAGAATATGTCACAAATGTATTACACCAAACATATCGTAATTCAGATAAAATTCAACAACAATATTAATCAGGACCCACTATGAGTGACGAAGTCAAAATTTTTTACAACCCTAAATGCAGCAAATGCCGACTGACTATGGATATTTTGAATGAAAAAACCGCTAATACAACAGTAGTGGAGTATCTGAAGACACCACCTGATCATACCGAATTAACTGAGGTTCTGGATATTTTGGGCATTGAACCGCGAGAGTTAATGCGTCAGCATGAAAAACCCTATAAAGAAAATAACCTGGACGACCCGAATCTAAGTCGCGAAGAGCTCATTCAGGCAATGATAGACTACCCTATTTTGATCGAACGCCCCATTGTTATTAAAGGCAATAAAGCAGCCATTGGTCGCCCACCAGAAAAAGTTCTGGAAATTTTATAATGTCACAATCTACTAAATCACAGGAAATTCTGGTTTTATATTACAGCCCAGGTGGCACCACCGCTGAGATGGCAAATATTATTGCTCGCGGCGTTGAAGAGATAGACGGCATGCAGGCACGCGTACGAACTGTACCAGCGGTGTCCCCGGATACTGAACAGTCAGCCCCCAGCATACCTGACAGCGGTCCACTGTATGCCAGCAACGACGACCTGATCGAATGTGACGGACTAATCCTGGGTTGCCCGACGCATTTTGGCAATATGCCAGCTGCGATGAAGCATTTCATCGATGGCACCAGTGCATTATGGATGGGCGGCAAACTGGCCGGTAAACCTGCTGCGGTTTTTTCTGCCAGCACCAGTATGCATGGTGGCCAGGAAAGCACTCTGCTGACCATGATGCTACCGCTATTGCATCACGGCATGCTGATCGTTGGTCTGCCATATACTGAAACGGCACTGTTTGATACCAAAACCGGTGGCAGTCCCTACGGAGTAACCCGGCTAACAGACGATCTGGAAGCAACGCCGTTAAGTGACGATGAGCGCACACTATGCCTGGCGATAGGCAAACGTGTTGCCTCCGCTGCGAAAAAATTATCCTCATGAAGCAGCAACAATTGATAAAATTGGGACGCTGGCTAACCCTGTCCGGCTATTTTTCACTACTGTTCGGCTTGTTTGCCTGGCACCTCATCCTGAGGCCGCCTGCCGAACATCTGATATCGGTCATTATCTTCTTTCAGATAGGACCGTTAATGTTCCCCCTGTTTGGTTTGCTCAATGGCAAGTTATACACACATGCCTGGTCGATGTATCTGGCTATTTTTTATTTTATCGTTGGTGTCTGGTATGCCGGAAGCAGCGATGATTTAATGATCGGGCTGTATGTTATCTTTACCAGCCTGGTGTTTTTTCTCGGTACCGTTCTCTATACACGCTTCATGGGGAAGCAGATGAATGCACAGTAATCGTCTGACTGATTCCGGTTTCCTGCTGTACCGTATATTTTATTCGAGCACTGCATATCATTTAGATAACACGCTTGCTTTTTATCAAAAGAATTAAAGTGCAGCGTCGACCGGTTGCAGCCATAGCCAGATGCAGGCGTTCAATACAAACAAAACACCGCTCATTGGCCGGGCTGGTCGAATAATGCTTGATTCCGTTTTATAGAGCTCTGGAAATGAATCCAGTAGCCGAGGCGCAGACATTACATAAGAGCTGAAGCATACACAACATCATTAGGGTCGTTAAAGAACTCAATTTTTACTATTTTGTCATTCTTATAAAACACCTTATAAGGTATGTGGTTGCCTGTTATTTTTGTAAATCCCGTTATATATCTTCCATAGAGCACTTTCATATCTTGCCTAGTTGACTCAACACATCTCGTTATGCCAAATATCGGAACATCTACCGCTTTATTTAAATCTTTTTTAACCAGATCACAGTCAGCACCAAATGCTGCGTTAGACAGTAAGAGTAATGCAGAAATACATATTTTTGTCTTCATTTTAGTTTTCATAATATATCCTTTGTTTCATTTATTCATTTATT
>JBFFVI010000061.1:0-9201 GCA_041570895.1 Gammaproteobacteria bacterium | reverse complement strand
GTGTTGTGCGTGCGATTGCCATGGGCGCTACCGAAGGATTGCGCCGCGGTATGGAAGTTAAAAATACGGGCGATGCTATTCGTGTGCCCGTTGGTCCTAAAACATTAGGCCGCATCATGGACGTGCTTGGTAACCCTATCGATAACCAGGGTGACATCGGTAATGACGATACTATGCCTATCCATCGTAAGCCACCGGCTTTCGAAGAGCAGTCTTCAGCAACGGAGATTTTAGAGACGGGTATTAAAGTAATCGACCTGGTTATGCCGATCGCAAAAGGCGGTAAAATTGGTTTGTTCGGTGGTGCGGGTGTTGGTAAAACAGTAACGCTGATGGAATTGATTCGTAACATCGCTGTAGAGCACAGTGGTTTCTCTGTATTCGCAGGTGTCGGCGAGCGTACTCGTGAAGGAAACGATTTTTACTACGAGATGCAGGAAGGTGGTGTACTTGATAAAGTGGCACTAGTCTATGGTCAGATGAACGAGCCTCCGGGTAACCGTCTTCGTGTAGCGTTAACCGGTTTGACCATGGCGGAATATTTCCGTGATCAAGGTAGTGACGTTTTGATGTTTGTAGATAACATCTACCGTTATACCCTGGCGGGAACCGAAGTATCAGCGTTACTGGGTCGTATGCCATCAGCGGTAGGCTACCAGCCTACGCTTGCGGAAGAAATGGGTGTGCTGCAGGAGCGTATTACCTCGACCAAGACAGGTTCAATCACTTCCTTCCAGGCGGTCTATGTACCTGCAGATGACTTGACTGACCCGTCTCCTGCAACCACATTCGCGCATCTGGATGCGACATTAGTACTCTCACGTCAGGTTGCTGAGTTAGGTATTTACCCGGCGGTAGATCCTCTGGATTCAAGCTCACGTATTCTTGATCCGCTGGTGATCGGCGCAGAACATTACGATATCGCTCGCGGTGTGCAGGGTTTGCTGCAACGTTATAAAGAGTTGAAAGATATTATCGCGATTCTGGGTATGGATGAATTGTCTGATGAAGATAAACAGGCTGTGGCCCGTGCTCGTAAGATTCAGCGCTTCCTGTCACAACCATTTTTTGTTGCTGAAATTTTCACCGGCGCACCAGGTAAGTATGTATCATTAAAAGATAGCCTGGCTGCATTTAAAGCCATTCTTGCCGGTGACCATGATGCGCTGCCAGAACAGGCATTTTATATGGTTGGTGGTATTGAAGAAGCTGTTGAAAAAGCGAAAACGCTTTAATCGGTAGTCATAAAGAGATAAAGCAATGTCAATGACCATGCATGTAAACATAGTAAGCGCTGAAAATGAGATCTACTCAGGTACAGTGACGCAGGTGTTTGCGCCTGCCGAGATGGGTGAGGTTGGTGTCATGCCACGACATGCGCCAATGTTATCTACGCTGAAGCCCGGCGTCGTCCGTGTTATTTCACAGGAAGGCGAAGAACAAACCTTTTATGTTAGTGGCGGTATCCTGGAAATTCAGCCACATGTGGTGACGATTCTTTCTGATACAGCTCTACGTGCGGCAGATATCGATGAGTCAGCGGCGATGGAAGCCAAGGCGCGTGCCGAATCAGCGATGAAAGATAAAGCGTCTGACATGGATTACGCCAAGGCGAAAACTGAGTTGATCGAAGCGGTTGCCCAGATAGAAGCGCTGAGAAAGGTGCGTAAGAGAAAATAATCCTAATTTACTGCTTTAAATAAAAAGGCTGAATTCGAAAGAGTTCGGCCTTTTTTGTTTGTATAATAAGCTAATCAATTTTTAAGGAATCACTAATGAATTTATCGGTCATTATTTTAGCTGCGGGAGCAGGAACTCGAATGCGCTCGTCAAAACCAAAAGTATTGCATGAACTGGCGGGTATTCCCATGGTAGAGCATGTTTATAACACCAGCCGGGGATTAGGTGCGAAACAGGTGCAGGTTGTTTATGGGCATGGCGGTGAATTATTAAAAGAAAAGTGCCAGCATTTTGACGTTGAATGGGTGCTTCAGGATGAGCAGTTGGGAACAGCACATGCCGTGCAGCAAGCCAGCCCTAATGTAAGTAACGAAGATATTGCGCTGATCTTATATGGCGATGTACCGCTGTTAAAATCTGAAACATTGGACAAGCTGGTAAATAAAGTCAGCAATAATAATATTGCTTTGTTAACCGTCAAGCTCGATGACCCTTCAGGTTATGGCCGTATCGTGCGTGATAAAGGTAAGGTGATTTCAATTATTGAGCATAAAGATGCCTCAGAAAAACTAAGAATAATTAATGAGGTTAATACCGGCATACTTGCTGTTCGTGCCGCCTATCTGAACGAGTGTTTGAGTAAGATTGATAATAATAATGTGCAGGGTGAGTATTATTTAACCGACCTGATCGCCCTGGCAGTCAATGATGGTAATGAAGTAGTCACCTACGAGGTAGAACACAGTTATGAAGTCGAGGGTGTGAACGACAGAAAACAATTGGCACGTTTAGAAAGAATATTTCAACGTGATGTGGCAGATCAATTATTATCAGACGGTATCGGCCTTGCAGATCCCGAGCGTATAGATGTACGTGGCGAGCTGAAAGCGGGACATGATAATTTTATCGATGTGAACTGTGTGTTTGAAGGAGAGGTTATTCTCGGCGATAACGTTACTATCGGTGCTGGCTGTATAATCAAGAATACAACGGTTGCAAGCGATTGCATTGTAAAACCTTATTCGGTAATCGAAAATGCGATTATCGATAGGGCGGTGGAAGTTGGCCCATTTGCACGAATCCGACCGGGTACGCACCTGAAGGAAAATAGCCGTGTTGGTAATTTTGTGGAAATTAAGAATACTCAGCTGGGAATAAATAGTAAAGCGAGCCATTTAAGTTATCTTGGTGATAGTGAAATTGGCAAAGATGTGAATATTGGAGCGGGCACGATTACCTGTAATTATGATGGCGCGAATAAATATAAAACCATTATAAAAGATGGTGCGTTTATTGGCTCAGATAGCCAGCTGGTCGCACCGGTAACAATCGGCGTAAACGCGACTATTGGCGCGGGCTCTACCATTACTAAAGACACTGAAGATGGCGTATTAACGTTAAGTCGTACGGTTCAGAAGTCCATAAAAGGCTGGGAGCGGCCTAAGAAGAAATAAATAAAGTTCATGTTATTGTGGTTAAAACTTGATTGCGTTGAAAAAATGACATATAGATATGTAATTGAATCATAAATGTGCACAAACCTACTCTAGTTTTGAAAGGGCACATGTCATGAAACAGACAAAATTCTTCAGTAATTCACTTCTCCTTGTCATTATAATGACAACCCCGTTTTGTCTTCAGGCAGACGATCTAATCGATCAATCCAGTAATATTTTCAAATTTCAACAGAAACTGGCAAACAGCGGCAATGTGGGAGCGCAATATAAATTAGCCTCCATGTATGAATCTGGTGATGGCGTTACAGCCAGTATCGAACAGGCTAAACACTGGTATGGGCTAGCTGCGGACGCGGGTTCGAAACCTGCAATGCACCGCAACACTTATCTGATAACAAAAGAACAGGGATATGATCAGGTTAAAAATGGAGCCTGGTTAAAAAGTGTTAAAAAAGATGCCGATGCGCGTGATACCGATGCGATGTTGTTGCTCGGTCAGCTATATAGCGAGGGGCTGGGAGTAAAAAAAGACTTACTCAAGTCTTTAGAATTACTTGAGCAGGTACAGATGCTGGGTGCGGCCAATGTTGATAGCCAAATAGTGAAAATCAGACGTGAACTAGCGGTAATAAAGAATAATGAGCAGCAGAGCCAGGAGCCAGCGAAAATAGATGTAGGACAAGCTGAAAAAGATCGGTTAAAAATGCAGCAGGCAGAAGCCAAAAAGAACAGTTATAACGAAAAAAGAAAAAGATACGAGCAGGCAATGGAAAAATTACGTAAGGAGCAGGAAAAAATAGATAAGCAGCAGGCCTGGGCGACAGGTGAAGAAGGATTAGCAGGAGCTGATGACGAAATTTAGTTAATTTTCAGAATTCTGTTAAGAATAAGCCCTGTCTTTAGGTAATCAAGCGGGGTTTTTATTTGAGAAAGAAAAATATATTAGAATAAACGCACTGAAGTGGTGCGCAAAAAATAAAAGAAAACGTAAGCGATTGATTTTATTCAATATTAGAATAGATGAAATCTCTAATGTGAAAATAATTCGATTGGATATATTGCTTCTACCCCTCTAAAATTAGCTTCCCACAAGTTATTGTTGTAAATGAGGTTTATCTTTTGGCAATCGTTATGAATTCACCGGCAAACTACACCTTCCCAGAAAGACGATCTATCGATAAACGGCAGATTGCTTTACAGCATATATGTCTACAACTAGCCTCCCTCGGCCATCGTTGCCAGTTAAGCTCTGAGCATGGGTACCTGGCCGTTGCAGATAGTCTGTTAAAAAATTATTCGGCACAAAGACAGATACTGGCAGAGTATCGCTGTCCGGCCGATCAGCGAATTCAGGATTTTCTGAACAATTATTTCAAACGTAACGGTGTCGAGGTAGAAATTAAATTACCGGGCGAGACCTTTAATCTAAATGAAAAAGGCATAGCACGTGAACTATCCTTGCCGTATGAGAGTAATACCTATAAATCGGACCTTGTTGAATCATATCGTCTGATTCAGGGGGTTTTACATAATCCTAAAAACGACAGGCGTACAACGTCAGGTGTTTTTCATATTGTTGAAGGCGGTTTACCGATTCCAGCTGATAAAAAAGCGGTTCCGGTAGATGTTTATGCCAACTTATTACAGGTTGCTCTCGACCCACCGGCAGAATTACTAAGTCTACCGATTACCAGCGAGCAAGATGAACCGGTCGATATGTGGGTCTCTTTATTATTAAGACCGATAGTGCGTCCTGAGGTAGAAGGTGCTTTACCGGAAAAAAGCCTGGAAACACGGTTTTTTGCACCGGGTACCCTGGTTTCAAATCTGGATTTTGTCGAGTCTATTTTTGGAAACGCGGGCGATCCATTCTTATCTGAAAATGATGCGGCGCTGGATATCGACCATTGGACCGGACATAGTGGTTGCGTAATCCTTGCGCCACACCTGACTAAACTGAGTAAAAAAGCACTGGGTTTGCCACACTATGATGATGCCAGCAATCGCCAGCGAGATGAAGGCATGTGCTGGAAACAGGATGATGAGCTTTACAATGATGGCGGTGCATTCAAAGTCGTCTGCCGTGATATGGATGGCGTAATTGTGACCATCATTGCGGATAATTATTTCGGTTACAGTAAAAAAGAAATTAAATCACAGATCAGTTATTCATCAAATCTATTTGGTGGTGTAGAGGAAGAGCATTCAGGTGGCGCTTTAGCATTTCCACGATTCAATCTGGGTAATTACTACCTGCCAAAAATCGAAGATGAGATGAGTGGCCACACCTTTGCCCGTTTATGTCAACAGCTGGAAGGCGGCATTAGTGTTATGCCAGAAGGTTATGCGATTGATAATGTTTATGATGACATCATCTATATTCCAGAAAATGCTCATGTAGATATGCTGAAGCAGAGCATCAGCTGGAATATAAACGGCAACAGAGAACAGATTAAGCTGCAGGTAAAATGTACCTATATTTACCCTAGTGGCTTTAAAGTGCATATGCAAAAGCATCCACAGGCGCCTAGCTGGCGGTTAATAGGCACCCTTGGTGAAGGCACGTTTTGTCATAAACCGAGTACGGTATCAGGTGGTGGTAAATCTGAAATTTCAAAATCAATCCAGGATTCTATGATTTCAGGACCGGTGTTTATCGGAGACTTCGAAGATAACCTGAATCAGGTAGAAGCTATATTTAATTATGATTACTCAAATCGCCGACGTGATAGTTCAAAAAATGATAATCGTGGTGTATTGAGTAACGAGCGAAGCCTGGGCTCAGTGATCCGTTTATTAACCCCATCGACAGAAATTTATACCGATGAATATAACCAGTGGTTAGAAAGTCTTCCACAATATATTCTGGCGCTGGTTTATTTGATCAAGCGTTTTTATAAACCCGAATGGGGAGATGACTGGCGCAAGCACTTCACTGTGGATGAAGTGAATGGTTATCCTGGCCATGAATTAAAGTTTGATGGTCGAAAATTAATTACCAGTTATCTGCGTGTCGGTGTCCGCAGTGATGGCACCTGGCGAATTTATAAATTACGTCAGGATTTTGTGGCGGCAACTAAAGTACAGACCGAAGATGATATTACGGCGTCAACGGTTGTGCCGGTAGAGTATATCGAAGGCGAACTAAACAAGAGATATAAAAACCCAAGTGTTAAACTGGTAAAGAATTGTGAAAGTCGCTTGTTTCAGCGACCTGATGATGCCATTAACCGGGGTTTAGACACACAGACAGAGTCTGATCTTGCTGAAAAAGATAATTTTATTTCAAACTTTGAACCGCTTACCAGTGAAGATGCCCGTGAGCTGGTGGAAGATGCCATTGGTTTTCAGGAATATTCACAACCGATGCAAGACCTGATCCGTGAAGCGGCCAGTACAGAGGGTGAATATTTTGTGTCATCTGCGCACCCCCGTATTGTTGATGGCGAACATAGTAAAAATGTTCGTTACCTGCAAGTTCGACCTGATCTGGCAAACCCAAGGAATTTATATCTCGCCAGGGCGGGAACAAGACTGTCGCGCGGCTTATCACTCGATCAGCCGGTACATTTTCCAGTCAATGCAGTATTGCAGGGACGTCGTAATAATCCAGAAGACAAGGCAGCCGGTATCAGACCGCTTGCGGTTTATAACCCGATTCATTATCAGGAACTGCCAGAGCTGTTCATGGATTTAATCTGTAGTCTTACAGGTAAATCACCATCAACAACAGGAGCAGGATCTGAGGGTGCTTTGACTAAAGGGCCGTTTAACGCGCTGTCTACGACTGCCGATTTAAATAACGCACTGGTATCATTTATTTTATGTGATTACGCCGGTTATTCATCAGCAGCGGGTTACATCGGCGCGAGTCGTCGAGTCGATCATGATATCAGTATGCTTATCCCGGAAATTTGGTGTCGTTTGCCGATAAAACACCGTGACCCTAAATTTTTGATCGAAAATGGACACCTGGAAAAAATAGAAGATTTTGAGCATGAAGGAAAGACCATTCATGCCAGTCGTTTAGGTTACCGAATTACTGAAAAATTCGTCCATGCATTTTTTGGAAAAGTGTTTGACAGCCCAACGATTGTTTTTGATGAAGAGATGCTGCGTCCAGAAACGCAGAGCATGGATGCGTATATCGATGGTATAAATAATATTGTCGAGGCGCAGCTAAAAGTGGCTAACGCTTATATCGAAGATGGTTCAATCAATGATGCATGCCCACCGTTGCAGGCAGTATTGAACATAATGGCAAAAGGCAGTCATGAAGGCAAAACAATAGACGATCCTTCTATACGTGAGATGTTCACTCTCGATTATCTCCTGCAGAGTGAGTGGTATAAAGAACGCCTGAAAATCAAACAGCAACGTGATGCAGCTCTATGGAAGATGAACCGCGATTATATCGAGCAGAAGATGGACGAAACTAATGAAACAGTGACTGACTTATGGGCAAGCCTGCAAGGACAGATGGAAAATGCAGAGCAGATGCTGGAATGGGTTAACAGCGATAGTTATCTGCAGCGATTACAGGGAACTATTGGCGCTGACTGGATACATAAAGGTGCTTAATGGTATTTAAAAGATATAATCAGACTTGCTACTAACAGGTTATTTTTATAGCAGAATAGATTAAACCTTATCCGGCAACGCTCATAACGAAACCGGATAAGGTTTTTTTTAAGCCATCTGGCTTGTTGGCTGCGTTTTTGCAGTAGGTTTAAATTGTAGAGTTAAGCGGCACTGCCAAAAGACTTGTCTATACTACCGGCAGGCACATTGAGCCCAGCCAGGCGACAGCCTTCAGCAACTGGGCCACCAGGTATTATCTGATAAAGATATTTCATGCCACCACGGGAATGAAATTTCTCTTCGAGCGCATCTTTTATCTGACGTAATTTGGGGAATTCAGCTTTGCTGTAATATTCCTGTAAAGCGCGAATTACATCCCAATGGTCATCGCTGAGCTGTAAGCCATCATGTTTAGCGGTTTCTTCAGCTTTTTTGATGTCCCAGTCTACAGGTGCATTTGGAAAAGATTCGATTGAAACGTTCATAAGTATCTCCTGTTATTTGTAAATGAATCAATTGGCTTGTCTGGTTATGGAAAAGTCGTCGTTGTAAAGTCCTTGAAATTTTGCTGCCCCATCACTATCCATCTAGGTGTTGCTGAACCTGTGCCCGCATCGAGGAGAAGGGGGTGATCGGCTTCAACCTGTTTGATAATATTTTCCTGTGAGGCATCAACATCGACGATAAAGACATGTTTGCCGTTATTCAGGTCTTTTTGGAAGCGGCGAAATTCTTTGTGTGGCGTCTGTATGCCGTAGAAGCCGCCACTCCATGTAATAAAGCCAAACATGATAATGGCAAGAAAATAAAACGGCATCCAGGTATATGTTTCTGGGAGTGTGGTGAGATAACCAACGGCCATGACCAGGGCTGCCGCCAGCGCGCCCAGCATGGCGCCAACAATGGTGCCATTAACTACATTTTGTTTGAAAACGGATTCAATATTATGCAGGTGTTTGTGCATGTCTACACCGGTATCGTCTTTGCTTAAGACATGAATCTGGGGTTTGTGAATACCTTTTTGCTCTAACTCGACTTCGATGCGGTCAAGATCATCAAGGCTATCGCTAATAAAATAATGTCTGTTCATCTCTGCTCTCCACTAATAATTTAGATAAGGAATCACAGTGAAAAAAGCTTGAATGGTTCAGTCATAAAGCTCATTATCACTTTAAATCGCAGCTAGCCCGGATTAGATAATGTATCACTCGATAGACGCGGCAGGCCGGTTTTACTGAATTGCTTTGTACCGGTTATATTTTTACCGAATTGAGGGCTACCGGTTGATGTTTGTTTAGATGACCCAATTCGATGGTTTAATGAAAGCGATTCAGTATCCATATTAGAGGCGATGCGACTCCAGCGATTCATAGAAGTATTAATTGGCATGACCCATTTCTCCCACTTAATAAGATAAAGAAAAGTTGCATGTGACAATTAGTACCCCGATGTTTTTAAATGTCAAGAAAGGAATAAAATAAAT
>JBFFVI010000060.1:0-9213 GCA_041570895.1 Gammaproteobacteria bacterium | reverse complement strand
ATGGACGACAACGGTGGTTTGCTCAGCATGATTCTGAACAATCAATGTATTGAGCTCGTCATTTCCCAGAGCGAGTTCTTGTGTTGTTGCAACGCTTGATTCTGTTATTACAGCTAACCCGTCGGCAGACAGTAATATTCTGGGTTCCAGTTCCTCGAAAAGCAGATTGGCGTTACTGGGTTTGCTTTTTTTATTCAAAAGCGAATACCGCCCTAATATTCAGTGTAGCCAGGAGAGACTACACACTGACATAAAGACTATTTGGTACATTTAGATGACGACACAGAATTAGACAATTGTCATATCTATATGTAGTCCACATTTAAGTTTCTTGAAACTTAATCAGTCACGACCGGTGGTTTTTTATGGATAAACGGCGATAATTCGTAGAAAAAAGGTATTAAACTAAACATCATATGGTTAAACAACGCCCTATACCACTGAAATATATGATTTTACTTTAAACAGCAGACCATAGATCTTTAATATTTCTTGGTTAAAAAAGCTTAATGATTATTTAATAAAGATAGCCTGGTAGAGTCTTTACATGTGTTTTTGTATGCGGACGATACCAGGGTAGTTATCGTATCTTCCAGATCAGGCGTATAAGCGATATCCGCCCAATATGCCTTTATCGCTCTTTGTTTTGGTTTCATCTGAACTTTATAGCCTTTTGCCTGCATAGAATTTAATCTATTAATAGCCGACGTCTTACTGCTAAATAGACCTAAAGCTATACGATGGTTACCGCCTTTATTCATCTTTGCCATATCGGTAACACCTGCTAATTTCATTTCCTGCATGACAGAATTCACTTCTTGTAGAGTAGCGAACTCGTTACTCACAATTAGGTAGGTGGTCTTTTCTTCTGTTTCAGTACGTGTATCGCTGCGACTTATGACTTCATCCATCTCAGCTAACAGTTCGGCGAGATCCGCCTGTTTTTTGTATGGCCCGATACTTGAACATATTAAATCTTCACTTACTGATACATCTGATGATGTTGCCCCCATTTCGTCTATAACCGCTACTGCAGATACAGATACGTCTGTCTCATTGATATTATTTGCATTGTTAGCTGCGACTTCTACAGGAAGGAAGTGAACCTTGCACTTCAGACCACTTGGTATTGCATGATCTTTATTTGCCAGTTCTAACCTGACACCGAATGTACCACTTGCTGCATCGATAACTTTATCGACAACGACAACGTCCGCTATAAGCTCTGAGTAATCACCATGCTCCGGTACAATCCTGGCACGCATGCCTTTGACGATTTTTCCGTAATTCGAAACAAGCGATATAACCTCAATCTTTAACGGATCAAGTTGTGCCAGTTTAACTATAGGTTTGGATTCAACGAACTCGCCCTGAGAGAAATAACGTTTGACCACTATAGCGTCAATTGGACTTCTCACTTGCCTTAAAGCCAGGTTCGCTTTTGCATTTTGTAAATCCAGCTCATATAACTTCTTTTCATTCTCCAGCTTATCTTTTTCTGTAAGTGTAATCACTTTTTTTCGATACAAATCCGCTGCGCGTCTATTTTCAATTTCGCTTAGTTTAAGACGTTCCTGGCTTATTTTTACATTCAGCTGCTCTACGTCTGATTTGATCGTCGCTACCACCTCGCCTTTTTTGACCTCATCGCTTCTATCGACACTGATGGTATCCAGCACACCTTCTACCGGACTACTGATCTCAACCATAAGGTTGGGCTCAATCATGCAATCAATAGGCGCGATTTCATCAGCATAAACGATCGATTGCATTGGCAATACAATCAAGCAAAACACAGATTTTTTATTAAAGCTGTTCAACATAATTTATTATTTAATCTGACTCACCGGTAAAACCAAACATGGATTCTCGTTTATCATCTAGTTTCATCATCGATTTGCGAATCTGACGATGTCTGTACTCCATAATCCTCTGTGGAATATTGATTAACGCAGATGCCATACCGCGTGGCTTTACAATCGTACCTACTGGTAAATTGCGACTGTATCGGTATCGCAACAGCAATAGTGAGATACCGCCGAAATATTTGATTACGCCATCATCTTCAATCGAACATA
Organism: Gammaproteobacteria bacterium; assembly: GCA_041570895.1. Classification (GTDB taxonomy): domain Bacteria; phylum Pseudomonadota; class Gammaproteobacteria; order SZUA-229; family SZUA-229. The sequence goes on along the minus strand of JBFFVI010000060.1, from coordinate 7,135 downwards.
TAACTTTATAACTGCCTGGATCGCCCTGCCTCGCACTACGCCCGGCCAACTGGCGATCAATTCTTCTGGAATCGTTTCTCTCACAACAGATCACATGTAAGCCGCCAGTTTTCTCTGCAACGTCCTCCAGTTTGATGTCTGTTCCTCTACCCGCCATATTTGTAGCAACGGTCACACAACCAGTTTTACCAGCTGCTGCAATTATTTCAGCTTCTTGCTCGTTATATTTGGCATTCAAAACCTGGTGATGACATTGCTTAAGGCTTAACAGTTCACTGATGTGTTCAGAGTCTTTTACCGTACGTGTACCGATCAACACCGGACGTCCAAGCGCCTGTTTATTCGATGCATCTTCAACTACAGCCTGCCACTTCTCTTCCTGAGTATAGTATATGGCTGTCTTTTCATAGTCTCGGCGTGAAGTTTTATTTGTCGGTACCTGGTGAACCGCCAGGCCGTAGGTACTCCATAGTTCACCAGCCACTTCCATTGCGGTTCCCGACATTCCGGATAATTTTAAATATCGCGAAAAGAAACGCTGGTAACTGATTCTTGCGATGGTTTGATTTTGCCCTGATTGCTCACACTCTTCTTTTTCCTCGATCATCTGATGCAGGCCGGCTTCCCATGAGCGATCAGGCATCGAACGCCCTGTATTCTCGTCAATTATCTGTACTGTGCCTTCATTAACGATGTAATGTACGTCTTTTTCATAACAATGTAATGCTGACAGAGCCTGCTCGACCAGGGCTTCTCTTCTGCGCTCACCACGCCATATGCCATGCATATTTATCGTTAGCTCTGCCAGATAACTTTTACCATGTACATTAAGTGATACCTGCTTTGCATTGATATCAGTTATGTAATAGATATCATTATCTAATTGCTTTGCCAGCCAGATAGCCTCTCGGTGTATTTCTTCCTGCTGGCTGTTATCAGACTTACATGACAGGATCAATGGTGTCCTGGCCTCATCGATGAACACGCTGTCTGCCTCATCCACTACGGCAAAACATAGACCTCTCAACAATAGTGATTCTTTAACCGGCCTGGTACGATACAAAGAAGACAACCTGAAATCCAGTTCGGTATTAAACTCTTTCATCAACATGCGATCACGCAGATAATCAAACACGAGTTGTTTACTTGTGCAGTATGTAATATCGCAACCATATGCCTGTTGACGTTCCCATTCACTCATGCCATCTATAACACAACCAACAGTTAAACCTAACCTTTCATATACAGGACGCATCAACTCAGCATCACGCTCAACCAGATAGTCATTAACCGTCACCACATGAACCGGCATGCCAGACATCGCGGCACAGCCAGCCGGTAAGGTTGCAGTCAAAGTTTTACCTTCACCTGTCTGCATCTCCGCTACCATGCCTTGCATCATTATCCAGCCGCCGAGTAACTGGCAGTCATAATGCGCCATATTTATCTCACGTTTTGCAACCTCCATAATCGTTGCAAATGCTCGACATAACAACTCATCTGATAAACCTGTGCTATGTAGCTTTTTCTTGATATCAACAACCCATTTGTCGAGCTGTGGATCACTCATTGATTTGATAACCTTGTGATTTGTACGCACACGATCTAGCATATCTCTATGTGCTTTTCGGTGCGGTTTAACTATATCAGCACACAGTTTCTTACTGCGCTGAACTATCACATCCATCCAACTGGGTGTCAGCTGTATTTTTGCAGGATACTGGCCGTTGTATACACCTGGATGCGGTGCCAGTAACATGTCGTTGTTACTGCAATATCTACCTGATGATCTTTTCCTTTTCACTGACATGCTGCTTAAACCTTACCCAGCTCATCCAGAAACAGTTCTTTAAAAGAGCGATACCACTGCAACGCAAATGTTTCATAACCATGGAAAATTTTTATATATACACGTTGCCCTGCAACTGTTGCCGTCATGTTTTCAGGCATTGTCACTTCGAATTGAAAATACTGATCTCTGGTCTTAATTCCTTCACTATCAAAAGGATCAGTCTGGATACTACCCCCGCCCTGTTGTGCCAATGCCTTGCTTGGTAACTTGTATGTTGCGGCCGGTATTTCCCTTGAGATACTTGTCTGATAGGCTGTATTCATCTGATCGACAAAACGTATCTCAACATCCTCTACATTTTGCCTGACCAGGCCAATTGCATTCTGCGGGACGACAGCGCGAACACTGACTTCATCATAGTTAATAACGTAAGCGACAGGGTCACCATGTTTGACATAATGCCCTTCTAATTCATTGGAGTTGAGCAGGATAAACTGGCCGTCAGTCGGACTTTTTATGACCAGCTCAGCGATCTGCTCCTGTAGTCGATCTATCCGGCTCTGTGTTAAGCGCAGCTCTTCCAGGGTAATATCTGCCTGTACGATATCTTCATTTACCAGCGCATCATAAGTGATCTCAAGTTCTTGATATTGTGCTTTCAATAATTTGAGCTCTGTTTTAACCTGTGGATCAATCGTTTCTATTAATGGATCTCCATTACTGACCTGCTCACCTTGATCAGCTAAAACCGAGTTTACAAAACCATCTGCAGATGCTCTTACGTAGGACTTTTCAGGTAACCAGACTACACCTTCCGTGACTGTGTTAAGTGGCGCAGGCACCATGAAGACAAACGCTATGACAACAGAGATTGTGACTACAGTTATAGATATCGCACGTTCGCGTCGTTGCATTAAAACAGGGCTGCCGAACAAATGTCTCAACCACTTCATGACCGGCATGACTGCTTGCATAAATATTGCCCATATAGCTAATGCAATTCCTATGAAAAAATATTTGCTGGCTATAAATAAGGTAATAACCACCATCAGGAATAATCGATACACAAAAGCGGCAGCGGCATATACGACAAACCAGAGTGACTCACCAGCAGCAGTTGCAGGCGACTCCAGACTCTTTACACCAAATATATATTTTTGAATTATATAACCATAATATTTGTTTGCTCTCGGCCCCAGGCCAGGAATTTCTATTGCGTCTGATAAAACAAAATAACCATCAAACTTCAACAACGGGTTGCCATTAAATAGCAATGTTGACGCACCACCGATCAGCATGATGTTGAATAAGATATCACTGACTATACCTTGCTGTATGTTCAACCAGATCAACAAAGCGATAGAAGCCAACAACAATTCAACGACGATACCAGCGGCACCGACAACCATACGTTTGTATTTTGAACGGAAAGATGATGCAGCCGAGGCGTCGACATAAGGCACCGGCATAAGCACGAGTAACATTATGCCAAGCTCATGTACCTCGCCTCCCCATCGTTTAACTGCGAAACCATGCCCGAGTTCATGTATTAATTTAATAACTGGATAGATGAGCCACATCACCAGCAAATTTGAGGGTGACAAGGTATTTTCTACTACGTGAACACTCAGTAATTCCCAATTTCGAAACATCTGTAGCGCAGCATAAAAAATAATTGCCAGGATGATTAATCCTGATACCCGTGAAAATAGCGGAGCGACATAAGATATATATTTTTCCAGGAAAGCATCTGGGTCCAGCAAAGAAAAGCGCAACGCCATAGGATTGCCAAACCTGGATCTCAACGATTGCTTGCGGTTTTTATTGCGCCGGTTAATTAGCTCCTGAATATCGGGGGTAATATTTGCTAACAGATGATTAGCATAGTGCAGTGTTCCGAGCAACCGGATGACTTCGTCCTGTGTCGGTGCGCCATCGCCAAATTCTTCATGCAGAATCTCCCAGATACCATTAACAGTACGATTACCATCGATCAATCGAATGAAATTATAGGCCGCTTCATTAAAACGATGATGTTTACCTGTTGTATCATCACGTAAGACGAACCAGGTAGTATTACGATAGCGATGCTGGTGAACGCGCACATGACTGCGCAGCGACAACTTTACATTGGCTACCCTATACCAGTGAGGACTTAGAAGCTGGTCCGACATAAACTACCACCACGACCATAATTTCAATCTTATCCAGTCGAGCATTTTATGTGTCCATATCCATAACACCTGGCGTTCGCCAACACCGATTTTTCCAACACCCTGCATTCCGGGTCGTAAGAATTGTGGTGGCGTTATGAGTGATGCTTCAACCTGAAAATAGTTGATGCCATTTTCTGCAATAGAAACCGGTGTGATTTTCTCCACTTTCATTGCAAACGTTTCTTCAGCCGCTGCTGACAGCGTTAATTCACCCAGCATGCCTACCGTAATATCTGAAATATCCGACTCATCAACCTGCAACACAATACGGTAATCATCTAATGGCGAAACCTTATACAGCACTTGACCACGCTCAACGGGTGAGCCCAATGCGCGTGTGTAATCGCCACTGACGATCACCCCCGAGATTGGGACAGTGATCACCGTGCGACTTAGTTTCTGCTCTAATATCTCTAACTGTGCGTCTGCCTGTGATAATTGCGCGCGTAAAATGCCTATCTGTGACAGATCATGCAATGCCAGTGCTTCTCTGTATTCTTTTGATACCTGCTTATGCTTGCCCAGCCATTTAAGTTTTTCCAGCTGCAGATCACGATCATCCAGCGTTGCTAGTGACATACCTGCCTCGATGACATCACCCGGTCTGGCTGAAGCCTGCTTGATATAGCCATCTTCTGGTGAGGTTATGACTCTTTCTATTGCGCCTTCAAGCATCGCATCTGCTGAAATCTTGTACTCCGAACGGATGAAGAACATCAATACAAATGCAGCGATTACAATTACAGATAAAAATTTGACGCCAAGGTATCCAGAGCCAAATACACCAGACAATAAACTTCTAGCTGACTCCCTGAGCTTTTCAGATACTGGTCGGTCGTTTAAACGACGGTAATGTAGTATTGGTGCAAAGAGTGACGCCACCTGCTCACATAACTCTTTTGTTTTTTCATCAAAGATGCCCGTATCACCCTGCCTTTCGAACATAATCGCACCGATGACTTCATCATTTACAACCATCGGTACGGTGCAAATATATTCCCCCGTATGCTGCCTGACCAGTACATCATGTTCCTGAATACGATAGTAGCTATTCGGTTCTGGCGGAAATAACAATGTTTCCTGCTGGTCTACTGATTCCTGCATCGCAGCTTCAATGCATTTGATAACTTTTTGGCGTGTCTCATGATGTGCGCTATTAGAAAAAGCATGAACATGCACCTCATGATTATCAGTAAAACCGATACTCACTCGCTCACACTGTAACCGGCTTGCAAGTTCAGACGTTACAGCCATAGCTGCTTCAGAAGACTGCGATTGTGATAAAGCCATAGCAGTAACTTTTAATACTGTCTCTGCATGTTGCGAGCCTGCACCGATCGACAGTTGAGACAGGCAACCTAACCATGTAATAGATGATTCAACCTGTAACAGGTAATCTTGTGATTTTGATGCTCGATCGTGAACAAATTCAAAACACACTGCGCCAACGAGCTGTTGATCCATGATTAGTGGCGCAGTAACAAGGTAGGTTTTACTGCTAAAGTCTGTCACTGTCGTCGATTTGGCGTTAACAACTGAAGATTCTAGCGCTGTCAAGGATTCAGCGGCCTTTGCAGTTACAATTGATTTGCGGCGCATGAAGACAGCTTTCACATTGTCATGCACATGTTTAGATTGACTGAAAGCCTCAGATGTACTTTCAGCAATTGTGAATGACTCACCACCCTGCTCATTTATAAACAGGCAGGCATTAGTGACACCACACATTTGCTGGCAGGCATATGAGAACCAGATTTGTACTAAATTACTTGACACCTTCTACCTAACCCAAAAAGATAAAAACTTCTCTAAACTATTAACTTAATTGAAATAATTCTGTTAGTTATGCTGAGTATAGGCATATCTTTATAAATTACAGGTATTAAACTTGAATACACTACTCAAAGAGCGAGTCATGTCATAAAACACTGCAATCATTAGAAATTGATAGAAGAGCAGAGATATATAGATACATTGTGATGAATACTTTATCCAGCCTAAGCTTTATCCCAATGTTGATTTCTATTCCGACCTTATCTACAAAGCAACAGGTATTGCCACCAACATGTTCACCGTGATGATCGCCATCGCCAGAACCGTTGACTGGTTGCACAATGGAAGGAAATGATCGCCGAAGACAACCTGCGTATTAGCCGGCCACAGCAGTTGTACGCTGGCTCGGAAAAACGTGATTATGTCGAGATAATAATCGGGGACAGACCACGATTAACCTATGCAAAACTGGCGTTGCTGCCTCCCCTCATCCTGCGGGGGTGATTACAGTACATGGCCTGCGGTCACAAGATCGCGGAATAAATTCCGCTCCTACAAGAGCAAGGTATTAAGTTTGGTTGTAGTCCCCTCATCCTGGCCTTCTCCCGAGGGAGAAGGCATAAAGTGGGACTTACAGTCGGCCTGTTCAGGTTACTGTTTAGTAAGCGATGATGGTGTGCGCATCGAAACAGCCATTGGCATAATTACCATAGACATCGGCGTTTTGATCTGTGCTCAGCGTACTCACGTTGATTGGGCTGGAGCTGCCATCTTCGATCAAAAAGACCCTGGTGCTGCTGTCTGTTCTGACACTGCGATCACCGTCTGCCGTCACTATGGTGAAACCGCAGACACTGTCCGGGTTAGCGCCGACGGTGCCAGTGAGTTTAGTTGAGCTGTCGGTATCAACCACGATGAGTGAGGCATACAAAGTATCAGTAACGGCATCGATCACACCACGTACAGCGACCAGCTTACCGTTGGTGATATCGCTGATGGCGACAGGTTCACCGTTACGATTGATCAGGATGGTGCCATCTTGTATCTGTATATTCAGTGTTAACGGTGTGGTGTAACCCTGACCAGCATCGACATCCATGGTGAAAACATTACTGCTGTCGACGGGTGAAGTGGCTGTGCCGTTGAGTTTCTGGAAAGCGATGACTGGGCCAAGCTCGATCAGTGCAGCCTTCAGTACCAGGTCATCGAGTTCGCGATCATCATCGATATCAGTTGCTTCGACACTGTCATTGTCGTCATCATGCTGTAAGCGACCGAACACGGTGGCTTCTTCATAATCAAGCAGATCAGCAAACACAGCAGGTTGTCCGTTGCTATCGAATATTGAGGTGTT
>JBFFVI010000059.1:0-9218 GCA_041570895.1 Gammaproteobacteria bacterium | reverse complement strand
ATTACATTGTGGCGCACATATTACTGCGCTAAGACGTCTGAGCGTGGGGCCTTATCACGGTGAGATGTTAACCATCGAACAGTTGACCGAATTGGCAGCGCAGGGTGAAGAGAAACTTGATAGCTGTCTGCAGCCCATCGATAGCGGCGTTGCAGACTGGCCAGATGTGCATTTAGGTACAGATGCGGCTTTTTATGTGCAGCAGGGACAGGCAGTAATGGTACCGCATGCGCCCACCCAGGGCTGGGTTCGTATCTATGACCAGAGCCATTTTCTGGGTCTCGGCGAGATTCAGGATGACGGCCTGGTCGCACCGCGCCGTATGATTAAACAATGTGCCTAGGCATCTGAGATCAGATTGCCGGAATGATTGAAAAATCTTTTATAAACAATGCTTTTGTGTCGCTTCAATTAGTGATAAAATCGCTCTCTTTTTTTAATATAGTCAAAATTTAGTTCGGAGTATTCATGGGTTTATCGGCCGCAGAGAAAGTCGACGTTGTTTCAAAATACCAACAAAAAGAAGGAGATACTGGTTCTCCTGAAGTTCAGGTTGCGTTATTAACAACTCGCATTGTGCAATTAACAGAGCACTTTAAAGAGCATAAACACGATCATCATTCTCGTCGTGGATTATTACGTATGGTTAATCAGCGTCGTAAATTGCTTGATTACCTTAAAGGTAAAAACGTTGATCGTTATAAAGAGCTGATCTCAAGCCTTGGTCTTCGTCGTTAATAAAAACTAATGGACGTACAGCCTGCAATCGTTAGCAGGTCAATATTCAGTGTTTTTTATGTTTTTATTATCATCTAATTAGTCAACATCTGCTCACAGCTAGTATTAATAAAGCCAGGGCCAAACATTAGGAAGCAAAAACGTGATACCTACAGCAATTAAAAAATCATTTCAGTATGGCGATCTAACGGTAACGATGGAAACGAGTGAAATCGCTCGTCAGGCATCCGGTGCGGTAATGATTAGCATGGGCGACACAGTTGTATTTGTGACTGCTGTTTGTTCCAAAGAATCAGAAGAGGGCAGAGACTTCTTCCCTATGACGGTTAATTACCAGGAACGTACTTACGCTGCGGGTAAAATTCCCGGTGGTTTCTTCCGTCGTGAAGGTCGTCCTAGTGAAGCTGAGACATTAACCTGTCGTTTGATCGATCGCCCTATACGTCCATTATTTCCAAAAGGTTTCACTAACGAATGTCAGATCGTTGCTACCGTGGTTTCAGTCAGTGATGACATCGATCCTGAGATTCCAGCAATTATTGGTGCTTCTGCGGCGTTATGTATTGCTGGTGTGCCTTTTGCCGGTCCTCTGGGTGCCGCACGTGTTGGTTATAAAGACGGTGAATACATATTAAACCCAAATAAAGCAGCGTTAGAAACTTCAGAACTTGATCTGGTTGTAGCAGGTACCGATAAAGCTGTTCTGATGGTTGAATCTGAAGCGAAACTGCTTTCAGAAGAAGTGATGCTGGGTGCTGTGATGTTCGGTCATGAACAGTCGAAAGCGGTGATCACTGCGATCAATGAATTTGCAGCTGAAGTCGGCAATCCTAAATGGGAATACACTCCGCCTCCTGTAGATGAAGAACTGGCTGCTAAAGTTGCTGAAGTAAGTACAGCAACGCTTACCGAGGCATACCAGATTGCCGAAAAAATGGCACGTCAGGACGCGGTGAAAGCGGCCCGAAGAGCAGCGGTAGAAGCGCTTCAGTCAGATGATGGCTGGTCAAAGGATGAAATAAAAGGCGCATTTGGCAAGTTAGAAAAGAAACTTGTACGTGGACGTTATATCGCTGGTGAAAAACGAATCGATGGTCGTACGACTTCAGATGTGCGTGCGATTACTGTACGTACAGGTGTTCTGCCGCGTACGCATGGTTCAGCACTGTTTACTCGTGGTGAAACACAGGCGTTAGTTGTTACTACATTAGGCACAGCTCGTGATGCGCAGATTATTGATGCACTTAATGGTTCATATCGCGAACCGTTCATGCTGCATTACAACTTCCCTCCATACTGTGTTGGTGAAACCGGTATGGTCGGTACGCCAAAACGTCGTGAGATTGGTCATGGCCGTTTAGCAAAACGTGGCGTATTAGGTGTAATGCCATCAGAAGATGAGTTCCCTTACACCATCCGTGTGGTTTCCGAGATCACTGAATCAAATGGTTCAAGCTCTATGGCTTCTGTCTGTGGTACCAGTCTGTCGCTGATGGATGCGGGCGTGCCAATTAAAGCACCAGTCGCTGGTATTGCAATGGGTCTGATCAAAGAAGGCGATGATTTCGCAGTTCTTTCTGACATCCTTGGTGATGAAGATCATCTTGGCGACATGGACTTTAAAGTTGCTGGTTCAGAAAACGGTATCTGTGCCTTGCAGATGGATATCAAGATCGACGGTATCACCAAAGAGATTATGGAAAAGGCATTGGCGCAAGCTAAAGCTGGACGTAACTTTATCCTGGGTGAAATGAATAAGGTTGTTTCTGAAACTAACTCGGAGATGTCTGAATATGCGCCTCGCTATCTGAATATCAAGATCAACCCAGACAAGATCCGCGATGTTATTGGTAAAGGTGGTGCGGTAATTCGTGGCCTGACTGAAGAAACAGGTGCCGTCATTGATATCGATGATGAAGGCAACGTTAAAATTTCATCCAGCGATCTAGCTGCTGCGGAAGAAGCGAAAAGACGAATCGAACAGATCACTTCTGATGCCGAAGTAGGTGTTGTTTATAACGGCACAGTAAAGAAGATTATGGATTTTGGTGCTTTTGTAGAAATTTTGCCAGGTAAAGATGGCCTTGTGCATATCTCTCAGATCAGCGAAGAACGTGTTGAGAACGTGAGTGATAAGTTATCAGAAGGCGACGTGGTTAAAGTTAAAGTTCTAGAAATAGACCGTCAGGGGCGCATACGCTTAAGCATGAAAGAAGTGGAAGAAGCTGCCGCTTAATTTATATAAAGCAATATGTTTTAACAAAAAGGAGCTTCGGCTCCTTTTTGTTGTCCGCGGCATACTAAATACTTATCTAAGTCAATTATTTAGCTGTTAAAATAGTGTTTAGAAAGGTGAAAATTAAATTTTATAGACTACACTCTTTAAAACCATAAGACCTTGGGGGATAAAAATGGAAATAACAATAAAAACCATTCGTAATGCAGCCATAACTAATTTGATCGTTCTTGGCCTTGTGGGCTGTTCGAGTTCGCCTGCGCCATGGACGCAAGCAGAAGAAAATCCATGGGGAGCTAAACGTGAAGCAGAAGCGCAAACAGGCTTTTCTGAAGAAACGATTACAGATACATCACTGAATGATCCAGTACTTTTATCGGAACCGGAACCAATCGTATGGCAGGAACCTGAAGCTACTCCAGCGCCTGAAATGATTGCTCCTGTGATAGTGGAAGAACTGACACCTGAGCAGGAAGTCATGGCGATGCCAGCTTCAAATTATGCGGTACAGGTCTATGCGGGTAAATCGATAGACAGTGTTGAGAACTTCAAAAACAATAATGCCCTGTATAACTTGATGACAGTTAAAACTGACCGTTCAGGCTCTATAGTATACGTGCTGGTAGACGTCCATCCAGACCGTGCTACTGCGAATGCCGCTGCTACTGACCTGGAAATGAAAACGGGTTCAAAACCATGGGTTCGTTCAGTTGCTGGTCTACAGAAGATCGTAGCGCAATAGTCTAATTGACTCTCTAAAAAAAGGCCGGGTTTCCGGCCTTTTTTTGTGCACGTGTTAAAGATTTCATCAGTCATCCTGAAATTAATAGCAGACCAGGACCGGCCTGCTATTACCTATAAAATTGAGAAGACCTTGCAACTAAATTAAGGTACTATCTGTCCAATTTAAAATTTCCTCAGCGTGCTAAGTCCTTACATGAGAACCTGTGCTATAAAAAGCAGATTGTTTGATACCCGGTTATTTAAATCGATAATATTATTCATCATCCTGTTGAGTGTTAGTTCGTGTGGACGTGTTATCAGCAATGCAAAATTGGAGTTTTCTAAAGATTTAACGGCGACGATTTTAGAATTTGATGATCCCGAAACGATCAAAAAAGGTGTGCCAGCATATCTGATCCTGATCAGTAGCATGATAAAGAGCGACCCCGAGAATCCTGATTTACTTGAAGCCGGTGCACAGTTATATGGGGCATATGCTTCAGGTTTTACCGATACAGCTGGTAGCAGAAAAGTTTTAGCTAATCGAGCTTTCGATTATGCGAGTCGTGCAATGTGTCTGCGACGTTCCGGTTTCTGTGATGTCAGTAGTATTTCTTATTTTGAATATGAGAAATTACTCAACAGTGTCGATGACGCACAAGCGGGTCACCTATTTATATACGCGAGTAGTTGGGCGAGTGTTATCGAAGCCAATAGTTCAGACTGGAACGCCATCGCGGAACTGCCAAAAGTTAAAACGAGTATACAAAGGGTACTGGTACTGGATGAAACCGTTAATAACGGGAATGCACATTTATATATGGCTGTCATGGAGTCATTGTTACCACCATCATTAGGCGGTAAACCAGAGATTGCAAAAAAACATTTTGATCGTGCTATTGAAATCTCACACGGTACTAATTTGATGGCAAAAGTTTTATACGCTGAAAAATATGCCCGCCTTATTTTTGATCGTGAACTACATGATGAGTTACTGAAACAGGTCGTCGCATCTGATATAGGTGAAAATAATCAAATTTTAATTAATACACTCGCTAAACAAAAAGCTGAAGTTTTATTACAGGATGCGGATGATTATTTTTAGTCGCGAAATCAAACAAACAGAATTAAACAAAAATCACCCTGGAATTGTTGCAGACAATATTCAATTACTGCATCCAAGGAGCAAATAAGATGAATAAGAAATTTACTAAAGTTTTATCCGTGCTGATTGTATTTTTTGCTATCACGCCGATAAGTGCCGTGCAGGCTACAACAATCAAGATTGCTACTCTTTCTCCTGAAGGAACTTTCTGGATGCAACAGATGCGTGCGGGCGCTAAAGAGATCAAAGAAAAAACACAGGGCAGGGTGAAATTTAAATTTTATCCCGGCGGTGTAATGGGCAATGATGATAATGTATTAAGAAAAATCCGCATAGGACAATTGCATGGTGGCGCGGTAACTATCGGTAACCTGTCTCAATCTACACCTGATACAACTGTTTATGGTTTTCCTCTGCTTTTTTCCAGTTTAGAAGAGGCTGCAGAAATCAGAAAAATCACGGATCCGATTTTAAGCAAACAGATTGAAGAGGATGGGTTTGTTAATTTTGGTTTCGCACAGGGTGGCTTCTCCTACCTGATGTCAAAACAGCCTATTCGCAGCGCTGATGATTTAAAAAAATTAAAATCATGGGTACCAGAGAATAGTGACGTCGGTCTGGCCGTATTTCGGCATATAGGTGCTACACCGATAACCCTGGCGATGTCTGATGTGCTAACCGGTCTGCAAACGGATCTGATCGATACCGTGATCACATCGCCGATAGGCGCACTGGCATTGCAGTGGCATACACATGTTAATTACGTAACGGATGAGCCGATAAACTATCTATCTGCCATGATGATTATCGATAAAAAAGTGTTCGACAAGTTAAGTGAGCCTGATCAGATGGTCGTGCGTGAAGTGATGACAAAAGTTTACCAGGCCATTGATAAACAAAACATGGTGGATAATATTGCTGCACGTGAAGCTTTGATTAAGCAGGGTGTTAAGTTCATCAAATTAGATGATGGCGAAATAAATAGATGGATTGAAATACGTAAGTCAGTTATCGATGAAATGAACGCTAAATATAAATACCATAAAGACTTTTATAATGCCGTACTGGTTAATATGCCTGATTCACTGCGGATGAAGTAAAAATATCAAATCATCAGTACCGTTATCTTTTCTACAGTATGAGCACAACTAATAATAAAATCATCAGTTTTATCAACAGGATTGAAGATGGATTACTCGTTTTAATACTGACCAGTATGATTTTTCTTGCGATTTACCAGATAATATCCAGGAATTTTTTTTCTGAGGGACTGGTCTGGATCGATCCGCTGTTACGAACATTGGTCCTCTGGGTTGGCCTCTCAGGTGCGGTGGTCGCGACACGATCAGATAAACATATTCGTATCGATGTGTTCACTAAATATTTACCGGGTAAGATTCTTCCCTACGTACAGCGTACGGTTTACCTGTTTGCATTGCTGATCTGTCTGTTGATCGGCTGGCATGCGGCCCGGTTTGTCTATAGTGAATACGAATATGCTACCGTTGCTTTCGCAGGTGTCCCTGCCTGGGTAACTGCGCTGATTATTCCTGTCAGTTTCACCCTCATCGCCTTTCGTTATGCCCTGTTACTAATATCGCCTGAGATAAAAAAACCTCATATGGACGTTAAAAGTTAATCATGGCGAGCGCAATCGTACTTATCCTGCTGGTTATCCTGGGCGCACCGTTGTTCACCATTATTGCTACCAGTGCGTTGATCGGTTTTTACAACGAGGGTATCGATTTATCGGTTATCGCAATTGAAATTTTTCGTATTGTCGATACTCCGATTCTGCTGGCAATCCCATTATTTACCTTCGCCGGCTATGTCCTGGGTGAGAGTAATGCATCTCAACGCCTGGTTCGAATGACAAATGCCTTGCTTGGCTGGATGCCGGGCGGGCTTGCCATTGTTTCATTGATCGCCTGTGCATTCTTCACAGCGCTTACCGGCGCCTCGGGTGCAACCATTATCGCGCTTGGTGCGATACTTTATCCGGCGATGAAACAGGCAGGTTATGCGGAGCGCTTTAACCTCGGTTTGATCACTTCGTCAGGCAGCCTGGGATTACTGTTTCCACCGTCGATTGCGTTGATCCTGTATGGCGTCATTGCGCAGCAGATGGAACTTGAGCAATCAGTCACTATTGATGATCTTTTTCTCGCGGGCTTACTGCCAGGTACTCTCATGCTTGTGCTGTTAGTGGCATGGAGTATGTATCGAAGTGTGGGTGAAAAAATACCGACCACGACTTTTGATGCTAAAGAACTTGTTAGTGCATTTCGTGAGTCGATCTGGGAAATCCCACTGCCCATCCTTCTAATAGGTGGAATCTATAGTGGTTACTTTGCAGTTTCAGAAGCCGCTGCTGTTGCTGTATTCTATGTGTTAGTGGTAGATGTGCTGATTTTACGTGAAGTGACGCTTAAACAGTTACCGACTATCATGCGTGACTCAATGGTGCTGGTCGGTGGTGTATTAATCATTTTAGGTGTCTCATTAGCCTCGACTAACTATCTGATCGATACCGAAGTGCCATCAAGGTTATTTGATTTCATCCGTGAGCATATAGACAGTAAGCTCACGTTTTTAATATTGCTCAACATCTTCCTGCTCATCTTAGGAATGATGCTCGATGTGTTTTCAGCATTGGTAATTATTGTGCCGTTAACCTTGCCTATCGCAGTCGGTTACGGTATTCACCCGATACATTTTGGTATCATATTCCTGGCTAATATGCAGATAGGGTATTTCACGCCACCCGTGGGAATGAACCTTTTCATTGCCAGTTACCGTTTCAATAAACCGATTACCGAACTGTATCATGCGACAATTCCCTTCATGCTGATCCTGTTTGTAGCTGTATTGATCATTACCTACTGGCCTGCGTTAACCATGAGCCTGGTCGAACTACGACATTGATCGTAATATTTCCTGATTATGGAATTATTGAATCGTAATATTACCTGTCCTTACTGTGGTGAGAGTATCGAATTATTGATCGATGATTCAGCTTCAGAACAGGATTACTATGAAGACTGTTCGGTCTGTTGCCGGCCAATTAGAATTCAGTTGAATGTTGATTTTGAAGGTGATTGCCAGTTAGTGATATTACGTGATGATGAGTGATTATCGTTCATAGATTTAGTGCTTACGTAAAACACATAATCAGTGACTGATCTTTTTTAGCTCTGCAAAATAACGGTCCCTTTGAGTTTATGTTGAGGTACTCATGCCCTAATTACAGATTTCTGGCAAAAATCCAGGTGATACCTACACCGACTAATACATAATCTTTCTCTTCGACCAGCGGGCTATCCTCATAGGCAGCGCCACTCAGATTCTGATATCTCAGCAAGGCAAAATAGATCAGATTATCTGTGCGCCAGTTGGCGATGTAATCGACAAACAGGCCACTATAACCAGCTCCTGATTGATACTCCGGCCTTTCTGCTGTTGCAAACTCGGGTTTAACATCGTAATAATATTCATGCAGTTGCTGTGTCGAAAAACGCAGTCCGGCAGAAACCAGATAAGCAAAACCGGTCTTGTATGGACGGCGCGTCTCATAGGTGAGCCGGGGTTCGAATACCCAGCCAACATGATCGGCTGAACCAAAATCAGTGGCTACAGCAGCCCTGACTGGCAGTTCAAGGCGGAAGTGACTGGGTTGGAAGCGACCGCCTGCCAGGGTGATTTCAAGTGAAGGCCCGATCTGTATTATCAGGTCAAGATCGGGCATGCCGACACGTGTGGCGCTGTCCCTGCTGTTAACCGGTACACCGAAATCGGCGCTTATATTCAAACGGGTTCTCTGGGTTTTCAGGAATGTTGCTTCGAGACCATTGTCTACTTCCAGCCTTTCCGAGCGATACAGGATGTGAGGTATAGGAAATACATAATTCTTGTCTTCTGCCGAGCCCGGATATAGGGGAATATTCATCGCAGTGAGGCCAACGCCCAGTTCCCATTGGGCTTTATCTGCATACACATTGGTGGGCAGGGCAGCGCTACAGCACAGTAAAAGAGTGATATAGATGCCGATATAGGTTTTATATGTATGGAGCCTGATCTCATTCACTACGGTAATTTCCTGATTCGCATTCTTTGACTGTAGCAATCATCTGTTTTTATTATTAAAAATAGCATTATAATAGCCCTTGTACATTCCATCACGATTATCTCATCACTTCATATAATAGTTGACTTTTCATTTTTTGGGAATATAATCCCAAATATGAGCAATTCATTGCACAGTATCCTAAATGAAAGCGCGCTTAAAATTTTGCGCCCGCTGGTACGCGTGTTGCTGCGTAACGGTGTTTCCTGTGGCAGCTTCGAAGAGCTGGTGCGCAAAGCCTATGTCGATGAAGCCTTCTCAATCGGCAATAAAAACCAGCAAAAGACCACCAT
>JBFFVI010000058.1:0-9246 GCA_041570895.1 Gammaproteobacteria bacterium | reverse complement strand
GATCGCTGAACAAAGGACTAACCCGATAAAGCAGGATGATGCAGAAGCATGTTATGCGTCAAAATTAAATAAAGCTGAAGCAAAAATAGACTGGTCGCAGTCGGCAGAGAAAATTCAACGCGCGATCAGAGCTTATAATTCCTGGCCGGTAGCTTATTCTTCCTATCTAAAAAACAATAAGCCATCAAGCTTACGTCTGTGGCAGGCCGAAGCGATAGAAAAGGACGTTGCTGAGGATGGTTTATTGCCTGGTAGCGTCATTGCTGAGTCTGCAGCAGGTATCGATGTGAAGACCGGTGAAGGTGTGTTGCGGATCACGCAGTTGCAGGTAGAGGGTAAGCGACAAATGCCGGCTGTTGATTTTCTTAATGCGAATTCCTTGCTCGGCCAAACCTTGAGTTAATGCCGTGACAAAATCACCTAATCCTGAGCCGTCGAAAGCTAAAAAATCTAAAACCAGTGCGGCGCGGCAGGCAAGCCTGAAAACCCTGAAACAGGTTTTTAGCGGCCAGTCTCTATCCGCTGTGCAGCTTAATACTATTGATCAACTTGATGATGCGCGTGATCGAGGGCTGGCTAACGAGATTGTGAATGGTGTACTGCGCTGGCGCTGGCAGCTGGAGTTTTTTGTCTCGCGACTGCTGAAAAAGCCGTTGAAGAAAAAAGATATCGATGTGCAGCTGATCCTGTTGATGGCTATCTATGAATTGAAAGAGTGCCGCACGCCGGATTATGCTGTTATCAATGATTCGGTCGAGCTGGTCAGGAAGTCGGGTAAAAAATGGGCTGCTGGATTAGTGAATGCCGTTCTCAGAGGGTTTACTCGTGAACAGGAAAAGCTGATCTCTTCAATCAATGATGATCAGGTCAGGTATTCGCATCCTGACTGGATATTGAAAAAAATCAAAAAAGACTGGCCGCAAGACCAGGTCTATGGCTGGCAGAAAATTTTAGCTGCCAATAACCAGCGCCCCGCTTTCTGGTTACGCGTCAATCAGCGGCAAGCTAACGCTGTTCAATATCAACAATCACTTACTGAACTTGAGATCGAATCCGAGGTGAGCCTGCTTGCAGATCATGCCTTGAAGTTAACTCAAGGCATCGATGTGCGGCAGCTGCCCGGCTTCTCAGACGGTGCTGTCTCGGTTCAGGATGTGGGCGCGCAACTGGCGGCGCAATTGCTGGAGGCTTCAGCAGATCACCGGGTGCTGGATCTATGTGCGGCACCCGGCGGTAAGACCTGCCATATCCTCGAGCGTACTAATACGCAAGGCAAATTGGTCGCCGTTGAATTTGATGAGAAAAGGATGCAGCGTGTCAGTGAGAATTTACAGCGGCTAAAATTATCATCTGCGACAAGGGATGACTCGAGAGTAGAGTTGATCGTTGCCGATGCGCGTGATTATAAACAGTGGTGGGATGGTGAAGCGTTCGATCGAATATTGATCGATGCACCATGTTCTGCAAGTGGTGTGATCCGACGTCATCCGGACATTAAAACTTTACGGCGAGAATCTGATATCGAGCAGCTGGTGAAAATGCAGTCAGAAATTCTATTGTCTGCATGGCAGATGCTGAAACCGGGTGGCGAATTATTATATGTAACCTGCTCGATATTTAAGGATGAAAATCAACATCAGATCGCTAAATTCTTAAAGTTAAATAGCAAGGCCAGCAATGATGCCGTCGAGATAAAAATACAGGCTGACTGGGGTGTGGCGTGTGATTATGGCCGGCAGCTGTTTCCCGGCGAACAGGACGCTGATGGATTCTATTTCTGTAAACTGAAGAAAACTGTGAAGTGAGTGCTGGGGCTTCTATCGGTATACGACCTGCATGGATGCAGGAAGTACAGATCACGCATGGAGATAACCGCACCGCCATCCGTGGCTCCATGCGGATTACACTCCATCCATGGAGATAACCGCACCGCCATCCGTGGCTCCATGCGGATTACACTCCATCCATGGAGATAAAAATGAAAAGTGATAATTTTGAGCGTAAACTCCAGCGCATGAAAAATAACAGTAACTTGAGAAGTATGCTGTTAACGGATTTGCATAGAGTTGGTTAATTGGCGTATTTATGAATATTATAATTTTAGGTGCAGGGCAGGTTGGCGCAAGTGTGGCTGAGAACCTGTCGTCAGAAGCCAATGACATTACACTGGTAGATACCGATACAGTGGTGCTGAATGATCTGGGCGACCGTCTGGATATTCAGACCGTCCACGGACACGCCTCTCATCCTGATATTTTAAAAAAGGCAGGTATCGCTGATGCCGATATGCTGGTCGCAGTGACCAATAGCGATGAAACCAATATCGTTGCCTGTCAGATCGCGCACAGCTTGTTTCATACGCCGACGAAAATTGCCCGTGTACGTTCTCAGGAATATCTAAAATATAACGAGTTGTTCAATAAAAATGCTTTGCCTATCGACGTTTTGATTAGTCCGGAGCAGTTGATCGCTGAGCATATTCAACGTTTGATAGAGTATCCTGGTGCCTTACAGGTGCTGGATTTTGCCGATGGTCGTGCACGACTGGTCGGCGTGAAGGCATATTACGGTGGCCCACTCGTAGGCCACGAGATTGCTGATTTAAGAAAACATATGCCCGGCGTTGACTCACGCGTAGCGGCTATCTTCCGGCGTGGTAAAGGCATCGTGCCCGATGGCAATCAGGTGATAGAAGCAGACGATGAGGTGTTTTTTATAGCTGCACGAAAAGACATACGTGCCGTGATGTCCGAATTACGTAAAATGGATAAGCCGATCAAGCGTATTTTGCTGGCCGGCGGCGGCAATATCGGTAAACGTCTGGCGGAATCGTTGGAGAATAAATACAATGTAAAATTGCTGGAACGTGATGCCGAACGTGCCAATCAACTTTCCTGTGAGTTAGCAAAGACCATCGTTTTGCTCGGTGATACTGCAGATGAGGATCTTCTGCTGGAAGAAAATATCGATCAGATGGACGTCTTCTGTGCATTGACCAATGATGATGAAGCAAATATTTTATCGTCGATGCTGGTGAAACGTCTAGGTGCAAGAAAAGTCATGTCATTGATCAATCGTCATGCCTATGTCGATCTGATGGAGAGCGAAGGCACTATAGACGTGGCAATTTCACCGCAGCAGATAACTATCAGTGGCCTGCTTGCTCATGTGCGACGTGGAGATGTTGTCGCTGTGCATTCATTGCGTCGTGGTGCCGCAGAGGCGATTGAAGCGATTGCTCATGGAGACAGCGCAAACTCTAAAGTGGTGGGCAGAACCGTTGAACAAGTTGACCTGCCTAAAGGCACCACGATCGGAGCTATCATCCGAGGTGAAGAAGTAATCATGGCGCATCATGATATAGTCATTGAAAACGAAGACCATCTAATTTTATTCTTGCTGGATAAAAATAAATTTAACGCAGTTGAGAAACTGTTTCAGGTCGGCGTGACCTTCTTTTAGAACCATTTCATAAATTATATGCATGTCACAATAATACAACGCATTATGGGACAGTTTTTGATGCTGTTCAGCATTACTCTGTTGCCGCCCGTTGTTATTGATCTGCTTTATCAGGAAGATGCGGCGCGAGCATTTTTTTATAGTTATCTATTATTATTGAGTGCTGGTTTTTTTTTATACCTGCCAGTAAGAAAACAGAAAAAAGATTTACGATTACGTGATGGCTTTGTCGTGGTTGTCCTGTTCTGGATGGTATTGGGTATCGCTGGCGCACTTCCTTTATATCTGTATGAGAACCTGGATATCAGTATCATCGATGCGATGTTTGAATCCATTTCTGGGCTGACGACTACAGGTGCGACTGTTTTAGTGCATCTTGATAGTATGCCGCATAGTATTTTATTTTATCGTCAGGAGTTACAGTGGTTAGGCGGTATGGGTATCATCGTATTAGCTGTCGCCGTCATGCCGATGTTAGGCATCGGCGGTATGCAGCTGTATAAAGCCGAGGCACCCGGTCCAGTAAAAGACAATAAATTAACGCCGAGAATTGCCGAGACCGCAAAAGCACTCTGGTATATCTATCTGGGACTGACAGTGGCCTGTGCAGCCGCTTACTGGGTTGCGGGTATGTCCCTGTTCGACGCGGTGGCGCACAGTTTTTCTACCGTAGCGATCGGTGGGTTTTCGACGCACGATGCCAGTATCGGATATTTTGATAACCAGGCGATCGAGATAGTGGCTATCTTTTTTATGTTCCTTGGCGCCATTAATTTTGCCTTGCACTTTTCCGTGGTGCGTTCAAAAAGTCTAATGCCCTATCTGCGTGATTCAGAATTTTTGCTGTATGCCAGTCTGTTAATAATTATATCAACTCTCAGTGTGTACGCACTGTATACCCAGTCTGTATTCCATGATTTTCCAGAGGCTTTTCGTCAAGCCTTATTTCAGACGGTTTCAATAGCGACAACCTCAGGTTTCGTTACCTCAGATTACGCCAGCTGGCCAGTTTTTATCCCAGTGCTTTTACTTTTTTCCAGTTTTATCGGTGGCTGTGCGGGCTCTACGGGTGGCGGCATCAAAGTTATTCGTGTGTTGTTGCTGATCAAACAGGGGCAGCGTGAGATGTTACGTCTGATCCACCCAAACGCGAAGGTGACGGTAAAAGTTGGAAGGCAGCCGGTAAATAATTCAATCATTGATGCGATCTGGGGTTTTTTTGCGGCTTACGTCGCATTGTTTACGCTGATGATGCTGATCTTGATGTTTAATGGGCTGGACCAGGTTACCGCTTTTTCAGCGGTGGCTGCAACGATTAATAACCTGGGACCTGGATTAGGCGAGGTCAGTGCTAATTACGCCAGCCTTAGTGATTTCAATAAGCTGTTGCTGTGTTTCTCTATGTTACTCGGACGTCTGGAAATATTTACCTTGTTAGTATTACTGATGCCTGCGTTCTGGCGTAAATAAAATTTCATAGATACCGATGAATATTAACGACTCCAATCAAGATAGATATCGGTTCCGTTTATCGCTATTGCATCCGCGGCACTGGTTGACCTGGTTCGCCCTGGGTGTTTTTTTTGTTCTCACGTTATTACCTATGGCGGTCGTCGACTGGTTGGGTTGTCGTCTGGGAAATATTGCGGCCAGTAAAAACAAAAAGCGTTTTAATATCGTAAAGACGAACCTTGCACTGTGTTTTGCAGATAAAGACGATGCGGAAATTGAGCGGATGGTGGTAAAAAACTTTCAGGCTCAATATCGTAGTTTGCTGCATTATTACATCTTGTGGTGGCGGCCTGTTTTCTTCGTCCGAAAGAAGATATCAAAAGAAGGCTTTGATCAGATCTCGCATTACCAGCAGCAGGGTAAAAATATTATTATTTTACTGTCACACAGTGTTGGTCTTGATTTTGCGGGTGCAGCGATCTCGATGGATTATCCAGCGAGTTCACCTTACAAGGCGGTACGTGACCCGGTGATAAACTGGAAAATCGCAAATGCCAGGTTAAAGTTCGGAAAAAAACATGGCGGTAAACTGTTTACCCGTGAAGACGGGTTAAGGCCGCTGATACGTGAAACCCGCAAGGGAAAAGTTTTAATCTATCTGGCGGATGAAGATCTGGGTGAAAAAAACTCTGTTTTTGCTCCTTTTTTTGGCGTGCAAAAGGCAACCATACCCGTGCTTGGCCGTCTGGCGAAATCTTGCGATGCAGTGGTATTACCGTGTGTCAGCTGTTATGAACCGAAGAGTCGACGTTACTCGGTAAAGCTTTTACCAAAAGTAGAGAATATGCCAAGCGGGGATGATGTATTAGATAGTCTGAATATGAATAAAGCCATAGAGCGTGCGGTTGAGCAATGTCCGTTACAGTATTTCTGGGCGTTACGTTATTTTCAAACCCGGCCGCAAGGCGAGGCTTCAGTTTATGATTAACACGGCAGTGACGATTCAGCCGATGCAGGGTGTGCAATCGGAAAAGCGTTTGTATAAACGATTGAAGCACGGCGTTGGTGACGCGATATTAAAATACAACATGATCGAAGACGGTGACCGGGTAATGGTATGCCTGTCTGGCGGTAAAGACAGTTATGCCATGCTCGATCTATTGATGGCGCTACAGAAAAAAGCACCGATCTCATTTGAACTGATCGCCGTTAATCTCGATCAGAAGCAACCCGGTTTCCCTGAGCATGTTTTACCAGATTATCTGAAAGATCTTGGCGTTGAATATCATATCGTCGAGCAGGATACCTACAGTATCGTCAAAGATAAGGTACCGGAGGGTAAGACTACCTGCGGTCTGTGTTCGAGATTGCGTCGCGGTATATTGTATTCTTTCGCTGAAGAGATCGGTGCCAGCAAGATTGCTTTAGGTCATCATCAGGACGACATCATCGAAACATTTTTTCTTAACATGTTTTTTAATGGCCAGTTAAAGACCATGCCGCCCAAATTGTTAAGCGATAATAAAAAGCATGTTGTCATTCGTCCTATGGCCTTGTGTAAAGAAAGCGATATTGCTGCTTACGCACAAATAAAAAAATACCCGATCATCCCCTGTAACCTGTGTGGCTCGCAGGAAAATATGCAACGCAAAGTGGTGAAAGGCATGATCCAGCAGTGGGAACAGGATAACCCGGGGCGTTCGGATCTGATCATGCGTAGCCTGCAGAATGTGGTGCCATCACATCTAGCCGATAGTGAGTTGTTTGATTTTCAGAGTTTGGGGAAAGTGTTATGAGTATTTTTTTCTTCACGTAGCAACAGCTCTATCTCTATCTCTATCTCTATTTCTCTAGGATGTGATGCTGGTACTCAGGAGTGCATATACGGGCATCGTCACACTGCCATCCATGGCTCTTTGTGACATACGACCACCATGGATGGTGGAAGTGCAGATATTGCAGGAGCAAATATCTGTCCGCCAATCCCTGGACAAAGCTTCCGCTCCTGCTATCGCCCCTTACCTACCTCCATGTAGGCATCGTCACACCGCCATCCATGGCTCTTTGTGACATACCGTCCAATCCCTGGACATAAAAAAACCCCAACCGAGGTTGGGGTTTCGAGCTCCTTGCTTGGTGATGAGCCTCGCGCTATAGCTATTCCGTAGAATTATTTACAAATCCGTGTAAACTTTAACCTTTCCATAGTCCATGTCCATGTTAAATATTCTTCAGCTACCTATATCCTTATGTCCCTGTTACGGCTCTTTCCTTGTGTCCACGTTAGTATTATGGCTGGATTGATCGATTTTCGCCATCAGGTAGAGGAGGAAGCTCGCGTAGGAAAATGCCTACAAAGAATTAGTTGTCTCATAAGCCTGTGGCCGGCATTTGTTATCAGGTCTGACAAAAGATGATTGCTTTGTTGCAACGTGTTAAATCAGCATCAGTCACTGTCAGTGGCGAAAAGATAGCGAGTATCCCCCAGGGATTGCTGAT
Organism: Gammaproteobacteria bacterium; assembly: GCA_041570895.1. Taxonomy (GTDB): domain Bacteria; phylum Pseudomonadota; class Gammaproteobacteria; order SZUA-229; family SZUA-229. The sequence goes on along the minus strand of JBFFVI010000058.1, from coordinate 1,833 downwards.
ATTGCTGGGTGTTGAAAAAGACGATGATGTATTGAAAGCAGAAAGAATGGCAGAAAAGATATTGAAATATCGTGTTTTTGCCGATGCTGAGGACAAGATGAATCTGAGTATGCTGGATATTAAAGGCTCAATATTGATGGTGCCACAGTTTACGCTGGCGGCGGACACTGAAAAAGGCCTCAGACCGAGTTTTTCGAGTGCAGCCAGCCCTGAAAAAGGATTAGCACTGTTTACACAACTTATTGATATAATGCGTGTAAAGGGTGAGTCTTTAGCTGATGGTTTACCCAGAGACTGGTTGCAGACCGGTCAGTTTGGTGCAGATATGGCGGTAGAATTGGTCAATGATGGCCCGGTTACCTTTAATTTGACCATGTGACTTTACGAACAGATATATAACATTAGGTTGGAGAAATAAATGACGCAGCGTCAGGCAAGTGTTGAACGCGATACCCTGGAAACCCAGATTCAGGTAACAGTAAATCTGGATGGCACCGGTGAGTGTAAACTTGATACCGGAGTCCCTTTTCTTGAGCATATGCTCGATCAGGTGGCACGTCATGGTTTGATCGACCTGGATATTAAAGCTAAAGGTGATCTGCACATCGATGCGCATCACACTGTAGAAGATATCGGCATTACCCTGGGCCAGGCATTCACACAAGCGATCGGTGATAAAAAAGGTATCGTGCGTTATGGGCACGCCTATGTTCCGCTCGATGAGGCATTGTCACGTGTGGTTATCGACTTTTCTGGTCGCCCGGGAATGGAATATAACGTGAATTTTACCCGTTCAAGTATCGGTGATTTTGATGTTGATCTGTTCCACGAGTTTTTCCAGGGATTCATTAACCACGCCAACGTGACTTTGCATATCGATAACCTGAGCGGTAACAATGCGCATCATATTGCTGAGACTGTGTTTAAAGCGTTTGGCCGTGCAGTACGCATGGCGATCGCTGCTGACCCACGTATGCAGGGTGTAATGCCCAGTACAAAAGGTTCTCTATAAACCAATAACGAGTTTTAGTTTCATGAGTTCAACAATCGCTGTCGTCGATTACGGCATGGGAAATCTTCGTTCGGTGTCAAAGGCACTGGAGCATGTGGCGCGCGATGATCAGCGTGTGATCATCAGTTCGGATGCGCGCGCGATAGCTGATGCGGAACATGTGGTGTTTCCCGGTCAGGGCGCGGCGCGTGCCTGCATGCAACATCTGCAAGATTTAAGTCTTAATGAGGTGGTTTTGCAGGCAGCCAGTGAAAAACCGTTTTTAGGTATCTGCATGGGTATGCAGGTACTGATGGCGCACAGTGAAGAAAATAAGGGTATCGACTGTATGGGGTTGTATGCCGGTGAGGTCCGTGCGTTTGCTGATGAGGGCATAAAGTCAAAGATGCAATCATTGAAGATACCGCATATGGGCTGGAGCCGAGTGTCTCATAAACAGGCGCATCCTTTGTGGCAGGATATACAGGATAACAACCGGTTTTATTTCGTGCACAGTTATTATGTCGCGCCGGAAGATACAGCCCTGGTTGCTGGTACGACAGAGTACGGTATTGAATTTACCTCTGCTATTGCTGGTAAAAATGTTTTTGCAGCGCAGTTTCATCCTGAAAAGAGTGCGCATGATGGTTTACAATTACTTAAAAACTTTTGCCGCTGGGACGGTCAACTTTAAACGCCAGTTATAGATGGCAAACTAAATATTTCTCGAGAAAGGATATGTTATTAATACCTGCAATTGATTTGAAAGATGGACAATGTGTGCGCCTGCGTCAGGGTGACATGGATGACAGCACGGTTTTTTCTGATGACCCGGTTGCGAT
>JBFFVI010000057.1:0-9265 GCA_041570895.1 Gammaproteobacteria bacterium | reverse complement strand
TTGCCAAACTGGCACATGGCCGGGCGGATAATCTGCTTACCACCCTGTGTCTTGCCAGTGAAGCCATCAAATGTTTTGCCCCGGCGATGAACCGCGTGATGTGGGATGACCCGAGCACGCAGGCTAACTGCAAGACCCTGACCGACAAACACTGGTTTCAGATTGGTCCGGGCAGCGGCTCTCAGGCCTGCGGTGAGATCGGAGAAGGCCGCATGTCGGAAGTCAGTGACATCCTGATCAGTCTTGGCCAATGCTTTAAATCAGGTGCCTTACAGGGATTAAACCTGGTGATTACCGCTGGCCCCACTTTTGAAGCCATCGACCCGGTACGCTTTATCGGCAACCGCAGTTCCGGGCGCATGGGATACGCTATCGCCCGCGCCGCACAGGAGGCCGGTGCCAACGTCACGCTCATCAGTGGTCCGAGCCATCTGCAGAAACCCGAGTCGCTCACCTTTGTTGCTGTCGAGTCAGCAGCAGAGATGCAGCAGGCAGTGTTATCAGTCATCGACAACTGCCACATCTATATTTCTACCGCCGCTGTTGCGGATTACCGGGTTAGCGATATCTCGACGCAGAAAATTAAAAAAACAGCCGACAGCCTGACACTGCAACTGACTAAGAACGAAGACATCCTCTCGATGGTGGCCATGCATCAATCACGACCATATGTTGTCGGTTTTGCCGCCGAGACCGAAAACGTTATCGCCAATGCCAAAGAAAAATTGCGCCGAAAAAACCTCGACATGATCGTCGCAAACGATGTCAGCACATCGTCAGCCGATACTTCAGCCGGGCAACCGGATATCGGCTTTAATAGCGAGTACAATGCACTGCATGTTTTCTGGGCCGACGCTACTCGTCAGGACGATAACCTGGTAACGGGTGAACAGCATTTTGAGCTCGCACGAAAATCTCAATTAGCCAGACAATTAATCTCACTCATCGCAGAACAATACAAACTTAATAGATCACACCATGCAAAAAATACAGCTTAAGATTCTCGACCCACGCATCGGCGACAGCATAGACTTACCCGAATACGCCACTGATGGCTCTGCCGGCATGGACCTGCGCGCCGCGCTTGATGAGACCACTGAAATCAAACCCGGTGAAACCTTATTGATCCCCACCGGCATATCAATCTATGTCGAGGACCCAAACATGGCAGCAATTATTCTGCCGCGTTCTGGTCTCGGCCATAAACATGGTATCGTTTTAGGTAACCTGGTGGGGCTGATCGATTCTGATTATCAGGGGCAGTTATTTGTTTCCTGCTGGAATCGCAGTGACAAAAGCTTCAGCATCGAAGTCGGCGATCGTATCGCGCAGCTCGTCATCGTACCGGTTATCCAGACCAGCTTCGAAGTGGTCGACGAATTCGTCAGCACAGAACGTGGCGCTGGCGGTTTCGGCCACTCCGGTCACAACTAAAGAATAAAATTAACAACTATACTAGCCAGTACCGGCTTCTCGATAATAACCCTCTATATTTAAAAACATTATGACAATCTCTGAAGATATTTTCCGCGCTTACGATATTCGTGGCGTGGTTGAAAACGCACTAACCCCGGATGCAGTACAACAGATCGGCCAGGCCTTCGCTACCGAAGCGTTATCACAAGGCCAGAAAACCGTGGTTATCGGTCGTGACGGCCGCCTTTCCAGTCCCGAACTGGCGCAACGTTTGAGCCTGGGACTTCGTGCTGGCGGCTGTGATGTAATCGACGTCGGCATGGTGCCGACACCGGTACTCTATTACGCGACACACAAGTTAAAAACCGGTACCGGCATCATGGTTACCGGCAGCCATAACCCACCACAATATAATGGCCTGAAGATGCTGATCGACGGCAACACACTCTATGGCGACGGCATAAAAACGCTTTACCAGATGATCGTCGAAGATCAGCTCAATCAAGGTGAAGGCCGACATACAGAACAGAATGTTATTCCCGACTATATGGACACCATCGTCAACGACATCAAGCTCGACAAGCCATTAAATATCGCGGTCGATTGCGGCAACGGTGTGGCCGGTGTTTTAGCCACCGAGCTGTTCACTCGCCTGGGCTGTAATGTTACCGAACTGTTCTGTGATGTCGACGGTAATTTCCCCAACCACCACCCTGATCCGTCTAAACCAGAAAACCTGATCGACATGCAGAAGGTGATGCAACAGAATGCTCTCGATATCGGCCTGGCCTTTGACGGTGACGGCGACCGCGTTGGCATCCTGGATGACAAACAGAATATTTTATGGGCCGATCGTCAGATGATGTTATATGCCGCGGATGTTCTAAAACGTAAACCCGGTGCACAGATCATCTTCGATATTAAGTCGACCTCTAACCTGGAGAGCTATATTAAAAATCTGGGTGGTGACCCCCTGATGTGGAAAACCGGGCACTCTTTCATCAAAGCTAAAATGAAAGAGACCGGCGCAGAACTGGCCGGCGAGATGAGTGGGCATATATTCTTTAAAGAACGCTGGTTTGGATTTGATGACGGTTTATACAGTGCAGCACGCATGCTGGAAATCGTCAGCCAGCACAGCGAGAGCAGCTCGGCAATCTTTGACGCTTTACCCGACAGTGTTAATACTCCAGAGCTGCAGATCGATTTTGAAGAAGGCCAGCATTATAAGTTTATGGAAAAATTTATTGACGAGGCAAGTTTTGAAAACGCTAACATCGTCACTATCGATGGCATCCGGGTGAACTTTGCTGACGGCTGGGGACTGGTCCGGCCGTCCAATACCACGCCGTGCCTGGTATTACGCTTTGAAGCCAATGACGAGAACACCTTGAAAAAGATTCAGAACATCTTCCGCGAACAGATACTGGCGGTAGATAACAGTTTGAGTCTGCCGTTTTAATCAATGCCGGCGTGGTGAGTGAATTCGACTCGCGGTAGCGTTTATCGTTGCAGCAGAAGAATCCTGTTAAGCACTTCCATCATGCCGGAACAACAGGCACAATAACAGCATATAACCTATACCTTATCGAGGAACACCGGTGGACAAAAAATCCGCAACTAACATTGCCAGCGTTTTATCCGAGGCACTGCCCTATCTACAACGCCTGAACAATAAGACCATCGTGATCAAGTTTGGCGGCAATGCCATGGTCGATGAAAAATTAAAAAACAGCTTCGCCCGCGATATCGTTTTATTAAAGCAGGTTGGTGTTAACCCGGTGGTGGTACATGGTGGCGGCCCGCAGATAGGCAAGTTACTGGAAAAGATTGGCAAAGAGTCAAAATTTATCGATGGCATGCGTGTCACCGATAGCGAGACCATGGATGTCGTTGAAATGGTGCTCGGCGGCCTGGTAAACAAGAGCATCGTCAACCTTATCAACCACAACGGTGGACAGGCTGTCGGCCTGACAGGAAAAGATGGCTCCATGATCCGTGCCAAAAAGATGTCGCTGACAAGAGAATCATCCGAATTCGGCACAGCCGAAATAAGGGCGCCAGAGATCATAGACCTCGGTCACGTCGGTGAAGTGACCAGCATCGACCCGTCTATCGTTAATGCGCTTGATGAAGGCAACTTTATTCCTGTCATTGCGCCCATCGGTGTAGGCGAAGACTCTGCCTCATACAATATCAATGCTGATCTGGTCGCTGGCAAGATGGCCAGTGTATTAGGCGCTGAAAAATTATTATTACTGACTAATACAGCCGGCATCCTGGACAAACAGGGCAGTGTTCTTACAGGCCTGGATGGTAACAAGATCAAGGAATTAATTGCTGATGGTACGATTGCCGGCGGCATGTTGCCAAAAGTGGCTTGCGCGCTGGATGCGGTTCACTCTGGCGTGAAGACTTCACATATTATCGATGGCCGTGTAGAACATGCGGTACTGCTGGAGCTGTTAACCGATGAGGGTGTTGGCACGCTGATCAAATCGTAAGCTGTTGTACTAATAACAATGCCGCTACTATTTAGTATCCAGCGCGTTCTTTCATCAGTTTATCTCTTCTTGCTTTCTGCTCTGCCTTTAGTACTTTAAATCGCTCGATGTAACCATTAAATTGCGTTGCGATTTCTTCATGGCGCTTTTTATGGCTCGCCATCACCTTACTCTGTACCGCTACCTGCTGCTTCTCACTATCGATACGCTGATAGACATCCGCAGGCACCTCACGATTTGACGCCTTGATCTGCACCACCTGTTTTTCCAATGACTCGATATTTTTATTGGAATCGCTGATAATTGTTTCTGCTAACTGGATCTGGGAATCTACCGCTTCTAGTCGAGAATCACGTGCCACAATTAAGTCTCGCTCTGTGGTGTAAGTATCAAGCAGTACCCGGTCACGCTGCTTTTTCTTTTTCTCAACCAGAGCTTCTTCTTTCTTCTTTCTTTCTAGCCGTCTATCCTCAGCTTTTTCTGCTGCTGTTTTTGCAGCATCCTTACGTTTAGTCACGACACCTGATTCGTTCAACTCTTCATGCTCCTTGACCATATATTTTGGCGGTATCCTGTCACCAAAATGCATCTGGCCTTCATCATCAACCCATTTAAACATCTTGCCATGCGCTGAAAATGAACAAGCAAATATAACCACCGACAGGGAAAACAAAGCATAACGCATAGTGTGTAACCTCAAAAATTAAATACTGATAGACTCACTGAGTATAGGCACAAATCTGCAGGAATCGAGTATTTAACTACGTGGCTGAACAACTCCTTATCTTTATCATATCGCTGGTTGCCAACTTGTTCTCCGCACTGTCCGGTGGCGGCGCAGGTTTGATACAGCTACCCGCCCTTATTTTTTTAGGTTTGCCGTTTGGTCTCGCCCTGGCTACACACAAGGTAGCTACCATCGCTCTGGGAATTGGTGCAACCGCTCGCCACCTGAAAGAAAACCGGATAGAACGCGACCTCGCGTCACTGATGATAATAGCCGGTTTACCGGGGGTTGTGCTCGGTGCCAGCTTTATCCTGCAGTTACCTGAAGATATCGCAAAAACTGCACTGGGCCTGTTGACCATGGGGCTGGGCATCTATTCGTTTTTTTCGCCCGATCTGGGCCAGAGCATAGTGCCAAAGAACAGACACCAAAAAGGGTATATTATCGGCGGCCTGGTGTTATTTTTAATCGGAATACTTAATGGCTCACTAACATCAGGCACCGGTCTATTCGTTACGCTGTGGTTAATCCGTTGGTTTGGTCTGGACTATAAGCTGGCCGTGGCTTATACCCTGGTCTTCGTGGGTTTGTTCTGGAACGCCTCGGGTGCGGTCACTTTAGGCTTTCTCGGTGATATACACTGGTTATGGATACCGGCGCTATTGCTTGGCTCGGCCATCGGTGGCTATATTGGTGCACACTTATCCATCGTTAAGGGCAACAGAGTGATTAAGCGCAGTTTTGAGATTGTTACTCTGTTGATTGGCCTGAAATTAATACTGGGCTAGTTATACTGCTTTTATTCATTTTATTTGGCAAGCTGGAGTGCCATGGCAAACAACACTGTTTACTGCATGCCAGCAAGCTGATAAAACAGTACTGTATCTTTTAATGACTCGATGCAGCAACAACAAGCATTACTACCATCACTAATAGTATTGGGTGCACCAGGTAAGCACCGAGAGCCCATAATGAGGCTAATCCCATCAACATTGGTTTGGTTAACTTCATATCAGATACCTGCTGAAACGTGTTCAACAGCCTCCATCATTAGATGCCACTGTCATCTCAGTTGTTATCTGCACGCCGCCAGGCATAAATAACGCTAATGATTGCTGTGAATAAACCAGCAGAAAGATTGCGATAATGTACCGAACCGTAGCCATGCGTAACTCCAATGTTTGTAATACTTATTAACACGCAATATACATGCCATAAATAAAATGTCATTAATATCAGAGAGATAGCTTGCCACAATATTACGATTGTAAACTTTACAGACACCCGCTGAACGGTCTTTTTTACCGCGATGACCGCCATACGGCGCATTTCACTGTTTCTAAAGATTTTTTCCTTAGTGTTAATATTTGCGACACTGTTCTACATAGCCACTTTTAATCATAGGCATTGATTAAACCCCGGTGGCGCCCAGGTAAAGCAGATTAATGACTCACTGACCGTAGAACACTTAAAAAGTTAGCCTGATACCTCCAGACTTCAAAAATGATAATATAGCCGCCGTGTGAGCTTACCTCATGAATCAGCCTGAAACGTTTCTATATAAATAGAGCGGCCGGGTCATATTAGTCATCAAACTAGCACCCGGTTTCATCCATGCTGAATACAATATGAATTTAAAAAGAAGGAGTTTACTGACCATCATACTCGTTGTTTTTCTGACAGCGAGTTACCTCATTTTTTATGGCTTTAAGAATGCACAGATCGTCTATATTCGCACTGCTGAAGCAATCGATAATCACCAGTTAAAAAACCAGTTACTGACAACCATGTACAACGCATCGGAAGAGCGCTCTGTCATCTTGTTGAAAATGCAGATCGAAACAGATGCGTTCAAACTGGACAGAATGAACATGAACATGGGCGAGCAGGCCCGTATATTTCTTGATGCTCGACAAAAACTCTTCACCCTGGCGTTGAGTGCCAAAGAAAAAGAAATATTAGAAGAGCAAAAATTAGCAGCGATGAAAAATGCACCGCTGCAGGATGAGGTCGCCAAACTATTTATCGAGGAAGAACGCGAAGCTGCCACCAAGCTATTAATAGAGCATGCCATTCCAGGACAGCATCTCATGCGCAACCACATCATCCGTACGATTGCGGAATACGATAAAGAGTCAACACATCTCATCGAGAACATAAGACTGAATTTTGAAGAAAACAACCGTATCTCTCTGATACTCGGTGCTATGTTGGCATTCACCAGTATTGCCATCATCATCATTATCATGACACGTCTTACGCGGCAAGATGAAGAAGAATTAAAACAGGCACTGGAACAGGCAGAGAAAGCCAGCCATGCCAAGTCTGAGTTTCTTTCCCGGATGAGCCATGAACTGCGAACGCCACTGCATGCCATCATCGCCTTTTCTGATTTAATTCTCTACGAAAAAGATCTCGACCTAAAACTTAAAAAACATATTCAACATATCTATAAAGCAGGCGGCCATCTGCTGGCACTGATTGATAATGTCCTTGACCTGTCCAGGATTGAAAATGGCAAGTTATCCATTACCGTAGAACCGATAGACCTACAGCCCGTACTGGAAGAATGTGATTCGCTGATCAAACCGATAGCCCTGGATGCAGGAGTAAAACTATCATTTGATACCGATGTTAACTATATCGTTAAAGCTGATCATACCAGCCTGAAACAGGCATTGTTAAACCTGCTCAGCAATGCCGTCAAATACAATCAGGAGCCGGGCACTATAACGGTTAGCTACCAGGTCAAAAACAATAAACGCCTACGTATCAATGTCATGGACACCGGCAAGGGACTAAGCAGCAAACAGCAACAACTGCTGTTTACACCGTTTGAGCGACTGGGCGCTGAATTTGGGGAGATCAAAGGTACCGGCATAGGCCTGGCGATTACCAGGGAACTAGTCAATATGATGGGCGGTGCCGTGGGTGTCGATAGCAGAGAAGGAGACGGCAGCAATTTCTGGCTTGAGATACTGCTTAGTGAAGAGCAGGCAACAAGCCAGCCTGCAACAATAGAGCGTAGCGACGGTTACACACAACAGAGCAAAAACATTGTTTATGTTGAAGACGATCAGATTAATGCGCACCTGCTATCAGGTATTTTCGAGACCATGACGAATCATCATCTGATGATTGCTCGAACCGGCGCGGAGGGTCTGGAATTAATCATGAAAGAACTACCGGACCTGGTGTTACTGGATATAAACCTGCCGGACATGGACGGTTACGAAATTTTAGAAAAGATGCGCGCGCACCCTCAGACTAAAGATATTCCGGCCATCGCGATCACTGCAAACGCCATGATGGATGACGTTGAACGCGGCGAGAAAGCCGGCTTCAATGATTACCTGATCAAACCTGTGAAAGCCTCTGAGCTGCTGAAATCGATGCAGGTGATAATAGACAAGGTGTAATGATCGATATGCTGCCTCACAGGAACGTAGACAGGTGACGACTAGATACCATAATCACTGCGATAAGCTTTCATCGCGTCCAGGTGCTGAGCAAATGAAGCATCCGTGGCTAAGTATTCAATCAGATCAGCCAGAGTGATAATACTGAAAACATCGATAGCATAATCGCGATTGACTTCCTGAATTGCCGATAATTCAGACTTACCTCTCTCCTGGCGATCCAGCGCAATCAACACGGCAGAGGTTGTCGCACCTGCGCTCTGAATAATATCCACTGCTTCACGAATCGCTGTACCCGCAGTGATCACATCATCGACGATCAACACATTGCCTTTTAACTCAGCACCGACGATCAGACCGCCTTCACCATGATCTTTGGCTTCTTTACGATTGAACGCATAAGGCTTATCGATGTTGTGATTCGCCGACAGGGCATAGGCGATTGCTGACACCAGTGGGATCCCCTTATACGCAGGGCCGAACAGAACATCATAGTCGATATTTTTATCGATGATCGTCTGCGCGTAACAGCTGCCTAACTCAGCCAACGCATAACCGCTATTGAATAATCCTGCATTAAAAAAATAAGGACTGACGCGTCCTGACTTGAGGGTGAACTCGCCAAAGCGGAGCACCTGGTACCTGATGGCCAGCTCAATAAAGCGTTTTTTATTTTCCTGCATATCTCTTACCTGTATTCTGCCTGCGCAGTATACGTGAATTTTAGCTTACAGCGTAACGGTGAGGTTAAATTCAGGTATCATAGGCGCTCAAATAATCATTCTTACAATAATAAAAGTTATCATGCGTATCATCTCTGCCAACACCAACGGTATTCGAGCCGCCGCGAAAAAAGGATTTTTTGACTGGTTAAAAAAAGTTGATGCTGACGTCGTCTGCATCCAGGAAACCAAGGCACAGTTTCATCAGCTCACCGATGAGCACTTTTGCCCACAGGGCTATTTTTGTGAATACCACGATGCTGAAAAAAAAGGCTACAGCGGCGTCGCCATCTACAGCAAGGTCAAACCCAAAAAAGTTATCAAGGGCATCGGCTGGCATGATATCGATATCGAAGGCCGCTTCATCGAATTCCAGTTTGAGAAGCTCAGTGTGATCTCACTCTACATGCACTCCGGCTCTGCCAGTGAAGAACGCCAGCAGGTAAAGTTTGATTTCATGGAACGCTTCATGGGTTA
>JBFFVI010000056.1:0-9289 GCA_041570895.1 Gammaproteobacteria bacterium | reverse complement strand
TTCATTGGTATCGACCTGGCTGATGCGGCCGTCGGCGAGGTGGATGACCCGGTCGGCCATCTGCGCGATGCCGGCGTTGTGGGTGATCACCGCGGTGGTGGTGCCCAGCTCCTGGTTGACCCGCTGCAGCGCTTCCAGCACCACGATGCCGGTCTTGGAATCGAGTGCACCGGTGGGTTCGTCGCACAACAGCACGTCAGGTTTTTTCGCGATGGCGCGGGCGATGGCGACACGCTGCTGCTCACCGCCGGAGAGCTGCGCCGGAAAATGATGCAGCCGGTCACCCAGGTCGACCAGTTTCAGCGCCTCTTCCGGCTGCATCGGTGAGTTGGCGATCTCGGTGACCACGGCGATGTTTTCCAGTGCCGTCAGGCTGGGGATGAGGTTGTAGAACTGGAAGACGAAACCGACATGGTAACGCCGGTATTTGGTCAGCTCTTTTTCGCTGGCGCGGGTCAGGTCACCACCAGCGTATTGCACGTGACCGTCGGTGGGTGAGTCCAGCCCGCCGAGGATATTCAACAGGGTGGATTTACCGCTGCCGGACGCACCCAGCAACACCGTGAACTCACCCTTGTACAGATCGAGATCGATACCGCGCAGCGCCCGCACCTGCACCTCACCCATCTGGTAGATTTTGGTGACGCCGTGAACGTGGAACACCACTTCTTTGTCCATGGGAGCATCTGGTTTGTTAGCTGACTCGGGCATTCGCTAATCCTGAAAAGATTCAGTGATGCTGAATAGTTTTACACAGAACTATCGGGGAAAACATGTGTTACATCAATACTAAAGGGAACAGATCTATTTATACTACTAAAAAATTATATCCCCTATAATTTGTATAATTAGTAAAAAGAATAACTGGCGAAAATTTCGATGGATAAAGAAGCGTATAACAGTGCTAAAGAGGCACTAAAAAACAGAGATTATGAAACAGCTGAACGACACTTTAAGGCTGCGTTCGACTCCACTCATCAGCATATCGGCCTGGCAAATGACGGCGAGTACAATAATCTGCTGTCACTTTATGGCCTGACCCAGGTACTTAATGCCAATGAACACGGTATATTATTATGTCGCGAAGCAGCGAGTAATGAGCTACTCAATGGTGATGTGTTTTTAAACCTGGCCTGTGCCGAACTGGCAAGCGACAATCGAAAGCGTGCCATAGAAGCGATTCAGCTCGGTATGGAAAGAGACCCGCATCATGCCCGCTTAAAGCATGCCTGCTCCAGAATAGGATGCCGCAAACAATGCTGTTTTGGTTTTTTAGCCAGGAATCACTTCCTTAATCGTTTTTTTGGCCGCCTGATGCGACGAGATAAACAGGAATTAACCGCTGATAGTCTTCTTTATTGAAAAAAAACAATGAACAGGATCAGAGCCCTTTCATTCAATAATAATGGCTTAACATCATTGGTTTACCTGAAGACGGATCAGGAATATTCACATTTCGCGACGCCTGTATGGTGAGACATAATTCCATAGAACCATCGTTCACCGCTAACAACGTGGTACCAAAGTCACTGACTTCTAATTCAGCTGACGCATTTAATTCGATGAGATCCTGGCGTGCAAAATCTGGCGCTGCGCCGGTATTATCTATCTCCAGCGCGATCCTGCGCTGCCGGTCTGCGACCGTCAGCACGCCTGAGATCTCTGCCTTTTCCTGAGTGATAATATAATCTGTCGCTTCGAAGGACACTCTGCTCAACTGGTTTGACAGGTCCACATAATCAACCGGTCGACCGGATGCAGCTAGCTCAGTATCTGGCGCCTTCTCAGTCCACTGAGCGATGCCGGCATTGATATCCTTGAATATGCCAGCTCTGGATCCATCGTCCGTACGCCAGCACAGACCAGTCATGATGGATTCGGGTATCAGCTGGTAAGTCTTCGATTTTTCACTGCTTTGCTGAAGCTGATCGATGGCGGCAAGATTCATCACCTGCCCGGCACCTGCAGGTGTTATCAACCCGCTGGTTACCGCGGCAAGCATGAAAGCTACGGCGATCGCCGCGGCAATAAGTAACTGTGATTTGAGTCGTATGGTCATTACATCTCTCCGTAAATAAGTATTTTATAATATACTAATTGACTTATATCAAGGAAATGAGCAAAAAGAAGTTATTTATTTTTACACAGCTATCCAGCTGGCATTCCCTCTGCCAGGGCGAGAGGATGCTATCGCACAGCATCCCTTTGATACGTTACTGCTCTGGTTGTTTCAGTACACCGGCAGAACACCGCTGACCAGGTTCTGCCTGATCTGATCGATGTTCTCCAGTTTTTGCCGCACGATGTCATCAACCGCCTGCTGAATAGAGTCGATGCTGCCATCGTCTTCCAGGGCAACGCGGATATCGACGATCATGGGTTCTTTGATCGGTGAGCCGATGCGGCTGACCAGGTAACAATATGCTTCCGAAACCTCTTCCAGGCGATTCACCAGGCCATAAGCGATCTGCTGGGCGACGATGTTGTAGAGTTTGCCTACATGGGTCACTGGGTTTTTACCGGCGGCGGCTTCCATGTTCATCGGCCGGTATGGCGTGATCAGGCCATTCACCCGGTTGCCGCGGCCGACTTCACCATCATCACCGGATTCTGCCGAGGTGCCGGTTACGGTCAGATACAGGCTGCCTTTCTCTATATCGTCTGCGGCATTCACCGAAACCTTCACCGGCCTTTCCGTCAGTCCGGCAGCGATCTGTTCGACCCGTTTTGCCAGCTGCGCTTTTTTCTGCACGTAGTCGTCGACGTCTTTGATATGGCGGTCGATGTATGCACAGGCGATGGTGAGCTTTATGCTCTCGTGGTCACGCACTGCCATCACCTTGATGTCTTCGCCCGTCTCCGGATGTTCTGTTTTAACTTCGCTGGAATTGAGCGTCTGTTCGACAGTTAATGTGATGCGCTCCAGTTCGCTGAGTGGCGCATAACCGACACCGCATGAAGTATCGTTCGCCAGCGCGATGCCGGTCTGTTCCTGACGCAGGTAGAGCTCGACCAGTTCCGAGGAACCGGGCCTGATCAGGTTATGAAGTTTGACATCACGCTCGGCATCGAGCGCATGGAAATTTGTTTTTAACCAGTTTCTGCAACTGGATTCGACCAGCTCATCGAGGGGAACTTTGGCGCCCTGGTATTCACTGCTGGCACGCCCGGCGAGGAAGATCTCCATCGGTGATATGATTTTGCCGCCGGAAAATTTTGCTTCGGAGGTACCGCCCTGCAGCAGCACCTTATCAACATTGTGATGCAATACCAGGCCAAAGTTATCCAGGTAATAGCTGCACAAGGTGCGGCTGAGTTCTTCTGCCAGCGCATCACACATGGTGTCAGGGTGTCCGATACCTTTGCGCTCAACGATTTCAACAGACTGCTCGTAATAAGGTGATAGGCAGAGCGAGATATTTGAAAATTTTTGCATTAACCGACAGCTCCCTATTTATCACAATAAAAACTCGGCAATCACTACGTCTGCCGTTCGACTACTGCTTAAAACCAGCTCAAGATTAAATTACGGACAAATTTTTTCACGCCCCGAAAATTCAGATAATGATCTTAATCAATAACTTTCGAGATTAGGATGTGTCTTTAACAGGGTCTTAACATAGATCAATAGTTACCCCTACGCCTGCTTATAATCCCCTCGCTAAACAAAAAAGGGCCGCAAACAATGAGGGTGACATCTCATCGTTTGCGGCCCAACTCGGTGCGTCCCTGCACCTGGGTTATTACTTAACCTGGTTAACCGTCATGGTAACGCTGCTGTCATCATTGAAACTTAACGATACATCGACGACGCCATCAAGTTGCTCGACATATTCGAGCAGATCTTCCTGTTCAACCAGTGTCTCAAAGTCACTCAGCGAATCTGTAGTGATGCTTGTCTCGGTCATGCCGCCTCCCATTTCATCGAAGGTCAAGGTTGCATGCGGCGTGTCTTCGACCATAAGGTCGATCATCTCATAGATCTCTTCGTCGACGATGTCGGCCGCTGGGTGATGCGCATATACGCTGGTACTGCCAAGAAACATGGCCAATGCAGTCAATCGAATCTTGTTTTTCATCGTGTATCCTCATATCTAATTATTAATTGTGGGAATAATTCCCACGTGTTCGATATTATGCGTGGTATTTTTTCCCACGTCAAGTTCTTATGATAAAAAATTCCGGCAACCAGACTCGAAGCAGGCTATTAGATCAGGATTAAAAAGGGGGAAACGCCCTTTGTTTCAGGGACAGGGCTGAGTTGCTTAAGTATATCTGCCGCCGGATATCAGCCATGTTCGCATCAGCATCGAATGAAATGCCGCCTGCCGGGCTATCATACTCAACCCCTAACTTAACAAGTAATGATTCGAACTCAGGCGTCGTATAACTTTCACAATATTGCTTAAACAACGGCACAAACAGTTTGCCGTCTATCAGCTCATCAAGCTTAATGACGATCTCTTCGGCAGACATAGACTGCCCTTCACAGCAGTCTCGCAGCTGTTTCAATACTTCATCGAGTGAGCTTTTTCCCCGTTGCCTCAGTTCGACATCAGCGGTTAGCCAGTACAGTACCCCGCTCCAGTGAACGCGCATGTATTGCCGGGTTTCACCGAGGTTGTCGCTGACCTGCGTCAGGTTGATGTGTTGCCAGCGCTGGTCCTTGCGGCCGCGCTCGAAACCCGAGACCAGCTTGTTCCACATGCCGGTCTCGTCGAAGTGCCCGCTGCGCGCCTGGATGATGTTCTGGTAGTAGGTCGCCAGGCCTTCTGACAACCAGATATTGCCGCGGCCACGGTATGGCAGCAGCAGGTGGCTGAGTTCGTGAAAGGCGGTCCAGTCATCGATGAGTGCCTGGTAACCCAGGTCGGGGTTGATGACCAGCACCACGTTTGTCGGCGAGCCGCGCTCTACATGTCCCCAGGGAACTGGGCTGTGACGGCTGGAACTTCGTCTGATGCTGATGCGGTAGCTGTCTTTCGGCAACTCGCCGTACACGCTCAATAATGCTTCGGTAACCTGATTCAGCCAGCGGTAGGTCATGCTGCGCTCAGCATCATTGAAGGAAGCCTGGTAACGGATGGTGATGAGCTGGGCTCCATGTACTATTTCGCCATACTGCTCTGATGCCAGCAGCGTGACTGGCTGCAGCAGCAACAGGCTCAGCACGCATCGGGATAATACGCGGACGGGTGTGATACGCATGCTGGTTTATGACAGGACGATAGTGGTTTTGTTCATCATCATTAACCCCCCCGTTTATCTGATTATTCTAAAGGCTTCAGATGTATTTCAAAAGCTAAAGATCGGTCGCCTTATAATCCAGGATTCAGTGTTCACGGTGCCAGATCAGTTCGCCATCTTTATATACCGACTTGATGCGATGAAAAGGCACGCTGTGCTCAGCGCCTTCCTCATCCAGATAATGAAAAAAATAATGATCGCCGGGAATAAAAGTGAGCTCAGAAAATGGTAATTTGGTCAGCTGCGCTTCAGCATGATCCAGAAACCACAGTTCAAACTCACCCCTGCCGAATTCAGCATCCCAGTGGATCCGATTCAGTAATTCATGGATTGGCTGCATGGTCTTTGTCTATTTACACTATCCTCATCAGCTAAGCTGTTTTATTAATTAGATAGCTAATAAAAAAATAATAAGGCTTTAATGCGTTAATTACTTGCCTGAGATCAACATAAATAATGATTAAGCGATATAAATTAGCAAAAATGTGATTTGCTATAAACAAAGTATGCATGAGTTCGCTTTAACCTTGTAAACACCACCCAAATAAGGATACTGGAACCTGTAAACATTACAGCATAAAATCAGCCGCGATGATTCATCTTGCTTTAAAAGCCTAACAAAGAGAGCAGTAATACAGAATGAACGATTCCATTGAAAATGGCAGTCGCCAGCAGATTGATGGCGTTACCAGCGTCTATTACGATGGTTACTGGATTAAATGCTACGAACCGCCGAAGGACACTCTCACCGCAAAGAAAACTCTCATCCATTCTTTGACCCGGCGTCTGTTCAACCATATGGAGCACGGCATCAATATTCCGGGCAGGTTGCTCGATGAAGTTCGCGCCGCTTATGAAGCAGAACAGGATCCCAAAAAAAAACGGGTAAAGGGGGCAATGCTCGCCGGTGCCCTGTTCAACCGTGCTGCCGATATCTTCAGCCATCTTGTCGACCTGGAAGCCTGCGGCGTCGAAATACTGCCCGGCAATGACCTGATGCATACCTGTGGCCTGTGTCTACGTGAAGCGCTGGATTTTGGCAAACTGGTCAAACACCGTAACGGTGATGAAGGTATCGATGAGCTCTGGGGCGAACCCTTTAAAGCTTTCATCATGCCGATCGAGACCTTCTACGAGGGCCGATACACCAAGATCGCGATGACCATGAAAAACATCGATGATATGGCTAATTTTATGTCCGGCTGTATGAAGGATGACCCGCGCTTTCCCGGGCTTGACCTGTTACTGCTGGAGCTTGCTCGAACCGCCAGACGCAAATGTGAAACCTTGCGCACGGATAAAGAAATCTACGATGTCTGGTCAGATTTTGTTGTCGCTGGCGAGGCGGTGACTGAGTTCGAGGCGGTTGATTGCGTCATCCCTGACAATAAACCGATGGTTGACGTCATGGACATCAAACACATGCTTAAAGAGGGTGTCAGGCTGATATCATTTATATCACGAGCCCGTACGCCGATGCCGGTGAGCACACAAAACTTTCTCAACGAGTGTGAGCAGTACAAGTTACGGTTACATTAGATACTGCGGTCAGTATCAGACAGCTCAAAACTGAGCATCACTGGGCTTATTCAGCGATGCCAAGAATTTCTTTAATCTCGGGGATCTTTCTCTGCACGCATCTTCTGCCTTCCTTTATGGCTTCCTCTGCACGGTACAGTTCTAACAGGCCGATACCTGATAACTTCGGTGAAAACATTATATCCGGCGGATCACCCGCCATACGACTTCGGGTTATTCTGTCCTGAGTAATATTGACGGAAGCGGCGATGGCATTGAGCAAACTTGGTGGCCGCTCTTTGTTTTTAATATCTTCGTCAAATAATGATAAGTTTGTGTACTCTTTTACCAGCTCGCTTATCTTTACAGTGATGCTGTTATTCGATTTTTTTTCCGGTATCGGTTTTTCAAGATGTTTTCCGACGATGTCACCATTCAGATTCACTGCGATAACGAGATCAGCACCCAGTGCACGGCAAACCGAAACAGGCACCGGGTTGACCAGTCCGCCATCTATCAGCCAGCGGTGATCATTTCTGATCGCAGGAAAAAGCCCGGGCATGGCCATCGATGACCACACTGCCTGTATTATAGAACCTGATGTCATCCAGACCTCGCGGCCAGATTCCAGGTCTGTTGAAACCGCGGCATAGGTTTTCGACAGGTCTTCGATGATATCGCCATCACTCGCTATGTTTTCATTTAAGTACGCGTGAAACCTTTCGGTATGCACAAAACCTGTCATCGAGGTATTGATATCGAGAAACCTGGCGACATCAAGCTTGGTGACAGAACACGCCCATGCTTCCAGTTTTTCGAGATTGCCCATCGCGTAAGCAGCACCGACCATCGCGCCGACGGAGGTACCACAGACGATATCGGGCTCGATACCCAGCTTTGCCAGCTCATTAATAATTCCTATGTGAGCCCAGCCCCGAGAAGAACCACTTCCCAGTGCCAGGCCGATAGTCAGATCAGTCTTCATCGCGCTCAGCCTGAAAAGGCACAAAAGCTACCGACAGAACATCTTTCGTCTTGATCTTGCCTTCTTCATCTTTTTTCACCAGCACCAGTTCCTGGTAAGAATATGGCCGACCAACAGGAATCACAATGCGGCCACCGGGTTTCAACTGCTTGATCAGTGGAGGAGGTATCTGTGACGCTGCCGCGGTTACGATGATGCCATCATATGGCGCATGTTCTGGCCAGCCGTGATAACCATTGCCCGCCATGATCTCGATATTGTCATAACCGAGTTTCTTTAATCGCGCCCTGGCCTTATCAGCAAGTGCTGCAACATATTCGATGCTATAAACCTGTCGGCATATCTGCGCGAGGACTGCAGCCTGGTAACCTGAGCCGGTACCGATCTCCAGTACGGTATCGTCTGCCTCGAGTTCCAGCAGGTCGGTCATGATGGCAACGATATAAGGTTGCGAGATGGTCTGGCCGTGACCGATAGGCAGTGGACCGTTATAGAAGGCACTGTCGATGTAGGTATCTGGCACGAACTTTTCACGCGGTACCTTGGCGATTGCGGCCTTCACCCTGGGATCGATCTTACCCTTACCGGTCATACCGCGGGTGAATGTATATTCACTTTCGATCTCATCGAGAAGACACTGCATTTTATCGTTCATGGCCATAGGTAATACAGTAAACAAACATCTAAGTGCTAACAAGAACTTTTTTAGCTTATCTATCCTTAGCCACAGCGCACTATCTGTTAGCAAAGAATCTTTAATCATCATATATTCAAATATGAAAAAAACGACCGCTTAATTATAGTGTCTGTTTATCCGGCGGGAAGTTCAGCTCACAGAGAATTTAATTCCTTTCTTTTATTAAGAATTTACATAATATATATTTAGTAGATATAACATTTTAAATTCTTGGATTTCATCTTGATGATTAAACGTGATTTTTCTATCGGACTGCACATACTCGCCATATTCTGCATTGTTTTTATGCTGACAGGTTGCGGTTCCGGCTTCGTTGACTCCGGACAGTCACTGGGCACGGATGATAGTCGTTCGCTGGCGATGGGTGATATCGACGCTGATGGCGACCTGG
The DNA here is from genome assembly GCA_041570895.1 of Gammaproteobacteria bacterium. GTDB lineage: Bacteria > Pseudomonadota > Gammaproteobacteria > SZUA-229 > SZUA-229. The sequence continues at coordinate 451 of JBFFVI010000056.1, read as the reverse complement.
ATATGGTGGTCGCCAACCAAAATCAGGGCAACCGGGTCTATCTCAACGACGGTGCAGGCAACTTCAGCGATTCTACTCAGTCTCTCGGCGCCAACAGCAGTCAGTCTGTCGCCCTGGGTGATGTCGATAATGATGACGATCTCGACATGGTAGTGGCCAACCAGAATCAGGCTAACCTTGTCTACCTGAACGACGGCTCTGGCAGTTTCAGCGACTCTGGACAATCTCTGGCTGATAACAATAGTTTTTCTGTAGCGCTGGGTGATGTCGATAATGACGGCGACCTGGATATGGTGGTGGCCAATCAGAATCAGGCCAACTTGATCTACCTCAATGACGGCCTAGGTAGTTTCACTGATTCCACCCAGTTGCTGGGCGACAATGATAGCCGCTCGGTGGCACTGGGCGATGTCGATGGTGACGAAGATCTGGACATGGTGGTTGCCAATCA
>JBFFVI010000055.1:0-9525 GCA_041570895.1 Gammaproteobacteria bacterium | reverse complement strand
GCCGACCAGACCATCGAGGATATTCAGAACGCGATCGATGATAGCGGTGCGGATATCGATTACGATGAGATCGGTGGCGTGCTCACGCTCGAGTTTGAGGATGGCAGTAAGATCATCTTCAGTAAACAGGGCGCGATGAACCAATTGTGGATGGCGGCGAAGTCTGGCGGATTTCATTTTGATTACGATGAAGAAACCGGACTATGGACGTGTGATAACGGCGCAAATGAAGAGATGTATGCAATGCTGTCGCGTTTAGCATCGCAGCAGGCAGGCGAAGAGATAAGTTTGGCTGCACCATAAAAAGGTTGGATCATGGGTGAAGGAATCAATATAGACCTGGCAGTTAACCGGGCTCTTAAGTTATGTTCCAAAGATGGTGAAGTTAGGCTTTAGCCTGTGCCGCTAACTGTTTTTCAATATTACTGGCCAATACCGGTCTTTTATAATAATGCCCCTGCATATAATGACATCCGTTCTGCAACAGGAAGTCTTTTTGCTGTTCTGTTTCAACACCTTCTGCAATAACCGTCAATCCCATACTCCTGGACAGCGAAATTATTGATTTTGTTATCACTATATCTTCTTCATCGTGTGGTAGATCACGTATGAACGAGCGATCTATTTTTAGTTTGTTTATAGGTAGTCGTTTAAGTTGAGACAGAGAAGAATAACCGATACCAAAATCATCGATAGCCAGGCTGATTCCCAGATCCCTTAGTTTATTAAGTACCTGTATGGCTGCAGCGAAATCGTTCATGATCTGGCTTTCAGTAACTTCGAATTCCAGCCATTGTGGCTGACAGCCTGTTGCCTCCAGTAGTGCTTTTATAGTGTCGATAAAATCTTCTTTTTGTAGCTGGCGTATGGACAGGTTTAATGCCAGCACGCCAGGATTTAATCCATCGTTATACCATCGACTATATTGTGTCATGGCCGTTTTCATTACCCACTGGTCCATGAGGATAATCAGGCCGGTATCATGTGCAAAATTTAAAAATTTAGCTGGTGATATCAGTCCCATGTCCGGGTGCGTCCACCTCACTAGTGCCTCCGTGCCGATGAGCCGTCCACTTTCTGCATCGATCTGTGGCTGGTAATGCACGACAAATTCTTCTTTTATCAGGGCATTGCGGAAGCTGCTTTCCATGGCGATACGTTCAAAGGCTTTCTCTGTCATGCTCTGGGTGTAAAAATGGTAAGTATTGCGGCCATCATCTTTTGCCTGATACATAGCGGCATCGGAATTTTTAAGCAGTTCATCCGGCGTATTGCCGTCATCAGGATAGATAGCAATACCGACACTGGTGGTGATATAAAACGACTGGTCAAACAGTTCGATCGCTGAATTCATCGTTTTTATCAAGCTCTGGGTGATTTCGATCACCATGTCATTATTAGGAATCTGATTGAGGATGATACAAAACTCATCACCACCGAGACGAGCGAGGGTATCAGTTTGTCGAATTTTATTGCTGAGACGACGGGCAACTTCTACCAGTAGTTCATCGCCGACTTTGTGTCCCATCGAGTCATTGATGCCTTTGAAATGATCCAGATCTAAAAACAGTACTGCCAGTTTTGTATCATCGCGCTGAGCCTGTTTGATCGCCTGATTAAGTCGATCATTAAACAGGGAACGATTAGGCAGATCGGTCAGTGAGTCGTGGTGAGCATGGTGATGAAGGGTTTCTTTCTGGGTTTTTAGCTCCTCCTGTATAAGATGTCGTTTCTTTATTTCTAACGTCAGGGAAATAGCATTGACCATCGAATTTGCGAATTCCGCTTCATCCGGTTGCCAGGATTTGTACTCTCCTACTTTTTCATGACAGATTACACCGATTAGATCATCACCCTGAAAAATCGGCGAATCCAGCATAGAGTAGATATTTAGCGGGACAAGGTAGCTGTCATTAAATTCACGGGTGCGAACATCATTTCTGGCATCATCAGCTGATAGTATTTCACCACTGCATATTGCTTTGAAATAGCTCGGATAGTCCTTCGCAGTTAATACCATTCCACTTTCATGTGTGGCGGCATCGCGTAAATATAAATTAGCACAGGTTAAAACTGTTTTGTCGTCATTAAAAACCAGATGCTGACCCTTTCTACGTTTAACGCTTTTGCAGATAACTCAGTGGCTTTATTGATAGTGATGTTATCGTCCAGATAGTCGACCTTGAACCATTCGAGTAATGCGTTCTGATAATTGGTTTTTCTGTTCAGCAGGCTTTGAATATTTATGATATTTTTATTAACCACTTCAGCCATGACAGAGATTTCATCATTTCCCTGAACGACAATCGGCTGGGCGGTTTTTTGTTTTTGGTTCAGGTATTCAAAAAAGTTTAATAGACCGCTTTGGAATGAAGACACGGCTGTAGAAATAGATTTGGCTATCAGGGAACCAAAGACTATCCCCAATATGATCGTGAGTACGCTCACCGCTAGTAATGTAATGGCAATATTATTACGTTTTTCTTCTACGTATTTGATCGAACGCTTGGCAGACTGTATGGCGCTGATTATGACGCTTCCGCCTAGATAGTTCATCTGTGGTAATACGTCGGTGACCAGTTGTTTGTTTAGATCGACCCATAACAGCATGGCTGCTTCATATTTTTTAGCGGCGATATTAAATTTCATTAACTTTTCAAATTCAGAATCCTGATCAGATAAGCCCTCAAGTCTGAGCCATTCACTTTGCATGAATTGGTAGTCTTTCTTAAAAGAATCAAACACCTCGTCACTTGGGCTTAAGCGGTATTTCTTTTCATGCAGTCTCGTCACATAGGTGTATTGCCATATATTGGAGCCGTTATTGATTTTTTCGACCGTCTTCTTGTTCAGGTATTTTTTTATTTCCAGTCTTTTTGATTCGACATATTGCTGGATATTCAGGGTAATGTTTTCACCTTCCGTTTCCAGGATGTTGGCCTGGTTATTTAATTCGGTTAATAGCGAGACGCCTCTTAAGTAAAGGGTTTTATATTCTTCTGTTGATTGCCGGGTCTTTTTCAGGTCTGCCAGCAGTAAATCATTACGTTCCAGATTCTCTATCTCATTGAGTGTCTGATAAATACCCTCTATGTGTCTGATGGTATTTTCATAGGCATGATTGGCAGCACTGAAGTCTGAAACTGAACCATTGGCATTGAGGCGGTAATTTTGTTCTTCTAGGATGATTTTAGTAGTGTAACGCTCAATCTTGGTCGCCAATATCAGATCATTGAGTTCGACACGAATAGCATTTAGTCCGTTATTGGAGACCAGTGATAGGATAAGCGCGACGGCCACGCTCAATAAGACCAGCAGGTAGGTTCTGTTTTTTATAGAAAAACGAGACGCAATATTCATAATGTCCTTATATAGCTTGCAGTATTACAACAAGTATAGTGTGGTTAAAATATTATAGTAGTCATTGATAGAACTGTTGCTTAGCTTGCTTTTTTACCGCCTCTCAACGATAGGTTTTGACTGCCGCCTATCGCATCATGGGGTAAGTCTCAAAATCTGAGAGTAACCGTTGCCAGTCGCTCATTTCATGGTTTGATATTTTCTTGATCCAGCCTTCGGTGAGTTGCAGGTTATTCTTGTCTGTATCGGCATAAACCAGTCGCGTAATACCAGCGTGCTGAATGTTACCAGATTGATTACGTATAGTACCTGCCTGATGAGTTGCCTGCCTGGCCAACCGGACAGTGTATTTGCAATTTGAGTGACTGACATATAACGAAATTGAAATTCCTGTTTAGAATAAATATAACACGATAATGCATTTCAAGTTGAGTCAAAAATGTGCATAATCATCGGTATCTATGTATATGGTTAAAACGCTTTCAAAATTGATATTATTTGTACTGCTGTTAACTGTGATGGCTAGTCAGATGGCACGTGCTGAAGTGAAACTTTATCGATATGACGGTAAGTTGCCATTTATACGGATGATGCTGGGCATGATGGATGCGATGGGGGTTATCGACAGGGTTCCTGCTAACGGTGCGTATGGCGGATACGGTGGTTATCCTTCATCGCCGTGGTCAAATTCCTCAAATCCCTATATGCGTGCACTGGCGATGCGCGGCATCTATCCGGGTTCATCTTCATCATTTTATAATAATCCTTACCGGAAAAATCTGTACCGGGATAATGTTTATTCCGGTAATCCATTTACTCGCTCCCCCTGGTTGCAGTCTCCCTGGTCTCAGTATGGCGGTGGTTATGGTGCACCCAACTCTGGTCCACTCTGGGGTAGTCCTGACTGGGGCGTTTTGCCATCGCATAGTTACTCGACCTATGATTACCCGGGTTATCCGCAATCGTACTGGTCTTCGTCTGATCTAGATGGTTGGGTAAATGAGCCGTGGGAAACATCACAGTGGAACCCTGATGCGGAAACAACAAATAAGTCTATACAGACACAGGCGCCCCAACAGTCACAGGCTCCGCAGTTGAATGTACCATTGGTGCAAAATTTCAATTTCGGTGCGCCTGAAAATGAACCGTCTGATGGCAAACAAAGTAAGGCCTTGAATAATCCACCAGACAGTAGTGTAAAAAATCGTTCTCCATTATCAAAACTGGCGCCGCCCCGACAGCCAGGACAGCAATCTAGCCGACCACCGGTTGCGCAACAGAGGAAGCCGTCACCGTTACATAAAAAAATCATGCCGCAGCCAGGGACGCAGCAGCCAAGGGCACAGCAGCCAAGGGCACAGCAACCAGGGACGCAGCAACCAGGGACGCAGCAACCAGGGACGCAGCAACCGAGGAGAGAGATCAGGCAAAAACCCTGTATCACGGAATTTTGTGGTTTGAAAAAGCCGAACCTGAAAGGTTTATGGGTCGCTCAGAATGGCGAACTGCTGGGTATAAATAATCAGAGGTTTTTATGGAGTGATGGTACTGAACGTTATCTGAGCGGGCAGATCAAGATACAGAATGAATATCTACTTGTCCGTGTAGAAGGTAGAGAACAGTTGATGCGCTTCAAGTACAAGCTGGCCGGAGATCACTTGTTAACCATGCAACCTGATGGTGTGATTCGTGAGTTTATTCGTATGTCGCCCGAGCAGTACTATAACCAGAGTTATGGTGGTTATTAGTAATGACTAACCGTGAGCTAGTCATTTAACTGTCATCCTCCAGTATCAAGATGATCTCCTGCATGCCGTCATCCTTTTGAGTATAAGCGCGCATTTCCAGTACCCCTTTGGTGTTCAGTGAGATGATGATATAAAAAACATTCTTATAGCTACTTTCCTCTATATCCAGTTGCGATGGTTGAGCATTAGCATCGGGGTGAGAGTGTACAATGGCAAAAAGCGTCTGTTGCTTTTCTCGCATCTGTTTCATGGCGCCAATCTGCTGTGGCGCATCCATTAAAAAATGGTGTGCTGGATCTTGCGCGATATTATCGATCGCGTAATAGTATTTGTTATTTTCCTGGTCGTTAGCAACTAATCCACAGATTTCTACGTCTGGATTTTTTTGTGCGTGAGCGAGGATTTTATTGACCAGTGGTCGCGGCAGGTAGAGTGTCTGTTCTGTTGGGGGCATGGCTATTTATTTTATCGTTTTAAAAAAGTTATCATTATCAGTAGTAAATTTATAGCAGGTTTTATTACTATGACCTGGCGCTGCAGACCGGACAGTTTGGATCTTTATTCAACTTCATGCTACGCCATTGCAGAGTAAGAGCATCAAATATTAACAGGCGATTTTTTAAAGTTTCTCCGATAATGCAGATCAGTTTAATCGCTTCCAGCGCCTGCATGCTACCAAGTATACCGACTACCGGTGCCAATATTCCATTATCGCTGCAGTTGGTGTTTTCTTCGCCAGCCTCGGCATATAGACAGGCATAACATGCACCGTCTTGATGGCGCAGATCAAAGACACTTATCTGGCCTTCGTATTGAATCGCAGCGGCAGAGACCAGTGCGATGTTTTGTGAAACACAGGCGCGATTGATGAGAAAGCGGGTGGCAAAATTATCTGTCGCATCGATCACACAGCTGGCATCGGTGATCAGTGCCTCGAGTTCGTCCAGGTTTAGCTGTTTATTGACACAATGAATGACTGTATCAGGATTAATACCGAGTAAGGTTTTTTTTGCAGACTCGACTTTGCTCTCGCCGATACTGCTGGCATTGTGAACGATCTGGCGCTGCAGGTTGCTGATATCAACATTATCGAAATCAACCAGTGTCAGGCTGCCGATACCCGAAGCGGCAAGGTATAGAGAGGCTGGGCTGCCAAGGCCGCCGACGCCCATGATCACGACATGAGAATTTTTCAGTTGTTGTTGTCCTTCGATACCAAAGTGCGGCAACATTATCTGACGGCTGTAATGTAATAACTGAGTGTCATCAAATGTGATTTCGTTTTCTTTCATGGTCTCGTCGCGCCGCTTGATATGCTTCCTGCGGTCATTCTGACATGTCCCGATAAATCTCGTTGTTGCTGGATTTCACCAAAGCCGTTTTTAGTAAAACATTCAGCGACCTGTTGAGCCTGATTATAACCGTGTTCAACGATAAGCCAGCCATTATTATTCAGGTGTTCGGCGGCATGTGAACACAGAAGTTCGATATCATCCATGCCCACTACACCGGAGGTTAACGCGCTGCGCGGCTCAAAACGTACATCGCCCTGTTGCAGGTGCGGGTCATCGCTGGCGATGTAGGGCGGGTTGCTGACAATAATATCAAAATTAACAGCGTTTATATTTTCAAACCAGTCACTTTGTATAAATAAGATGTTAGCTGTGTGATGCTGCTCACTGTTTTGCCTGGCAAGTTGTAACGCATCTTTAGATACATCACTGGCAATGATGTTCCATTCAGGTTTTTCTTTTGCAATGGTTATAGCGATCGCCCCGGTGCCGGTACCCATGTCGAGCAGTTTCAGATTTTTTCTGTGATTAAATTTTGTCAGTATGAATTCGACCAGTGTCTCTGTTTCCGGACGTGGAATCAAGGTGCTGTTGTTGACAAAGAAGTTCAGTGACCAGAATTCCCGCTGACCTGTGAGGTGGGCAACAGGTAGACCTTGCTGGCGTTGCCGTATCAGCCGCAGGTAGTGTGACTGTTGTTCTTTGGTGAGATCTTTTTCAGGCCAGGCAGCCAGGTGTGCGCTGTTACATCCTAGCACAAAGCTCAATAATACCTGTGCATCCAGCATGGCAGAGGGGCTTGATGCTGACAGGTCCCGACTGGCTTGCTGAAGTGCCTGCTGGATCTTCATCAGATATTTTGTGGCTTAAGACTATTTATCACCGGTACTATGCATCAGCGCTAATCATTGGCGAGGCTAGCCAGTAACTCTGCCTGGTATTCATTGATCAGTGGATCGATTACCTGGTTCAACTGGCCCTGCATGATGTCATCCAATTTGTATAAGGTTAGATTGATGCGGTGGTCAGTCACTCGGCCCTGCGGGTAGTTGTAGGTGCGGATGCGCTCAGAGCGGTCACCGCTACCGACCAGGCTTTTCCTGGTTTCTGCCTGTTCCGCCTGCTGTTTTTCGATCTTTGCATTCATGATGCGGGCCTGCAGTAAAGACATCGCACGTGCCTTGTTCTTGTGCTGTGAACGTTCATCCTGGCATTCCACAACGGTACCTGTCGGTATGTGGGTAAGGCGTACTGCGGAGTCGGTTTTATTCACATGCTGACCACCAGAGCCGGATGCACGGTAGGTATCGACCCGCAGGTCAGCAGGGTTTATCTCTATCTGTTCGACATCAGCGATTTCGGGCATGACGGCTACGGTTGCTGCTGACGTATGTACGCGACCCTGGGATTCGGTTTCAGGCACGCGTTGTACGCGATGAGCTCCAGATTCAAACTTCAACTGTGAGTAGGCGCCATTCCCTATGATGCGCGCGATGATCTCTCGATAACCGCCGTGTTCACCGATGTTCTGATTGAGGATCTCTACCTGCCAGCGTTTGATCTCGGCAAATCGAGAGTACATGCGGAACAGGTCGCCGGCAAAGATCGCCGCTTCATCGCCACCGGTTCCAGCACGAATCTCCAGGAAGATGTTACTGTCATCGTTAGGATCTTTGGGTAATAAGAGCTTCTGCAGTTCAAGCTCTAGTGTTTCGATATTTTCTGCAGCTTCTTTCTTTTCCTCTGTTGCCATTTCACGAACATCTGCATCGTCATCTTTTAGCATTTCTTCAGCGGCTTGTAGATCATCTTTGGCGGCATTATAAGACTGGAAGCAGTTAACCACGGGTTCCAGTTGTGCGTATTCCTGTGACAGTCCACGAAACTGGTTCTGATCGCTGATAACGTCGGGATCGGCGAGCAGGCCTGAAATTTCTTCATGCCGGTCGATCAGGTTATGCAGTTTATTGAGTATCGATTCTTTCACTATTTATCTTCTGTTTTGTTTTCGTCATCGGCTGAGTTTTTCAGAAACAGATTTTGAGCGAGGTCTAAAATATCATCACGGTCATCCTGACTGGCCTGACGTAGATAGGTGCTTGGCTGATGTAAAAATTTATTGGTCAAAGTATGTGAGAGGTAGTCGAGAACCTCATCCGCATTTTGTCCGGCAGCCAACTGTTTTTTTGCTTTGTTTAAAACTTCATCACTGATGTTTTGCGTGTGTTGTCTTATCTGTGCGATAACATCGACAGCGCCAAGCGAGCGCTGCCAGTCGAGGAAATGATTTACCTGTACGTCGATAATATCATGTGCCTGCAGTGCGGCCTGCTGCCGGTTCTCCATGTTTTCTTCGATCACAGACTGCAGGTCATCGACACTGTAGAGGTAGATGTCGTCCAGCTCGCTCACTTCGGGCTCGATGTCGCGGGGCACGGCAAGATCAACCATGAAAATGGGTTTACGTTTGCGTTGTTTAAGAGCGCGTTCGACGGTACCTTTGCCGATGATAGGTAGAGGGCTTGCGGTTGAAGCGATAACGATATCACTACGGTATAGATGTGCGCCGATGTGTTGCAGGCTGATGGCTTCACCATCAAACTCATCGGCCAGTTTCTGTGCACGTTCGATGCTACGGTTGGCGATGATGATGTTTTTCACTCCTTGTGCATGAAGATGCTGGGTCGTCAACTCGATGGTTTCACCTGCGCCAACCAGTAATACCGTGGTTTTTTTAAGATCGCCAAAGATCTGTTTGGCCAGACTGACGGCGGCAAAAGCAACCGATACCGGGCTGGAACCAATATCGGTGTCAGTGCGTACTTGTTTGGAAACGGCAAAGGCGCGTTGATACAGTTTGCCTAGTAGTTGACCGATAGTGCCGATCTCATTGGCCAGTGCATAAGCATCTTTCATCTGCCCGGCTATCTGAGGTTCTCCCAGAATCATGGAATCCAGACCGCAGGCAACTTCCATGGCGTGGCGTATGGTCTCTTCGTGAGCGTGTAGATAGAGATGTTCCCTGATCTTGTCTTCATCGATGCCATGAAATTTACTGAACCATTGTATGATTGCCTGGTCGTTATCTTCACTGGTAACGCAATAAATTTCAGTACGATTGCAGG
>JBFFVI010000054.1:0-9553 GCA_041570895.1 Gammaproteobacteria bacterium | reverse complement strand
TTACATGTTACCCCGCCGGATATCGAAGTCGTGTCAGCAGGTATATCGGTGATTACCGTTAATGATTTCAGGTGGGGCGCCTGCGATATCAAATCAACCTCGCTGGTTGCCAACGTCAGGTTGCGCCATCAGGCGAGTGAGGCCAATGTCGATGATGCCATCCTGATCAGGAATGGCATGGTCAGTGAGGGTACAGCGAGCAATGTTTTTATCGTTAAGGATAACGTGCTGATAACACCGCCGGCGGGGCGCGAGCTATTACCCGGTATCACACGTGACCTGGTGATTGAAATCGCAAATAATAACACCATATTGGTTGAGGAGAGAGGCATACGTGAAGCTGAGCTGTTCGATGCGGATGAGATCTGGATGACAAGTTCGACGCGTGAAATTGCACCCGTCATCAGTCTGAATGGTGAAACGGTTGCTTCCGGCGTTGCCGGACCGATGTGGAAGCGTGTGATGGATCTATACCAGCAGCATAAGCAGTTGCTGAGAGAACAGTAAGACAGAAACCTAAGACGATTTTATGAGTGACGATAAAGATATCAAGTTCCATGACTTAAGTCTGGAAGAAGGGGAGACCTTATTGGAGTTTCCCTGCGAGTTTCCTGTTAAAGCCATGGGGCTTGCATGTGTAGAGCTCGAAGTGGCGGTCATCGAGATCATCAATCGCCATGTGGATAACCTGGGCGAAGGTGCGGTTACCATGAAGCCCAGCAGAAATGGCAAATACACTGCTATCACCGTTACCATCGTCGCCCACAGTAAGCAGCAGCTGGATAATATCTATATCGACCTGTCTGCTTGCGAACACGTTTCAATCGCGCTGTAAAGCTATCAGCTAGCGATATGGCAATCTCGGTTCGTCACCTTGGTGAAGTGGATTATGATGAAACCTGGCAGAAGATGCGGGACTTCACTGATAACCGTCAAAAAGATACACCGGATGAGTTCTGGTTTTTGCAGCATCCTGCCGTCTACACGCTCGGTAAAAATGGTAAGCCTGAACACGTATTAAACTCAGCAGAAATCCCTGTCATCAACTCAGATCGCGGCGGTCAGGTTACCTACCATGGCCCCGGCCAGATTGTGGTTTATACCCTGCTGGATCTAAGCCGTTTAAATATCGGTGTAAGGGTATTGGTGACAGCTCTGGAACAGGTGGTCATCGAACTGTTGAATGATTATGGTATTGCTGCAAATGCCCGACGAGATGCGCCGGGTGTCTATGTAAATGATGCTAAAATAGCCGCCCTGGGTTTGCGGGTCCGCAAAGGCTGCAGTTTTCACGGCCTGGCGTTAAATGTCGCGATGGATCTTGAGCCGTTCAGCCGGATTAATCCCTGTGGTTATGAGGGGCTGGAAGTTACCCAGATAAAAAATTTTATTGGTGATATTAAAATCGAATCGGTCACTGATGATCTGCAGCAACGTCTAATCGAACAATTTAGTTATGAATGAGAATACTACAAGCGACAAAAAAGCCTATAAAGTTGTCGCCGGCGAAAAATTAAAGGGTGCTGAAAAAGTTGCGCGCATTCCTATAAAAGTAAAACAGCCTGCAGAGCGTTTACGCAAACCGAGCTGGATCCGTGCCAAGTCACCGTTTCATCCCAATGTAAAAAAACTCAAAGAAGTGCTTCGCGAACAAAAACTTTTTACCGTCTGTGAAGAGGCTGCCTGTCCGAACCTGGGGGAATGTTTTGGTAAAGGCACGGCCACCTTTATGATCATGGGCGAGATCTGTACCCGCCGCTGTCCGTTCTGTGATGTCGGCCACGGCCGTCCGAATGCTCTCGATGAAAATGAGCCGCAGCATCTGGCTGAAACCATCAAAGCCATGGGGTTATCATATGTGGTCATCACCTCGGTAGACCGAGACGATCTACGAGATGGCGGTGCTTCGCATTTTGTCGAGTGTATCGATAAGACGCGACAGTTAAACCCGGATACAGAAGTAGAAATTCTAGTGCCTGACTTCCGCGGTCGCATGGATGTGGCATTAGCGATCATGCATGATTCGCCACCGGACGTGTTTAATCATAATCTCGAGACCGTGCCCCGATTATATAAACAGTGCCGCCCGGGTTCGGACTATCAATGGTCACTGGATCTGTTAAAGCAGTTCAAGCAGTCACACCCAGAGGTGAAGACCAAGTCCGGGCTGATGTTAGGCCTGGGTGAGAAAATGGACGAAGTCGTCGAGGTGATGAAAGACATGCGTGCGCATAAGGTCGAGATGTTAACCCTCGGTCAATACCTGCAGCCAAGTAAACATCACCTGCCGGTCGAGCGTTATGTCACACCAGAAGAATTTGATGAGTTGTATGAAATCGGCATGCAGTTAGGTTTTAAACATGTGGCCAGTGGCCCGATGGTGCGCTCGTCTTACCACGCCGATCTGCAGGCGCATGGTGAGTTTAAAAGCTAGTTGATCTAAGAAATAACAGCCGGTCATATTGACAAAGCATACCGTCATCTCGAACGAAGGTGAAAGATCTTGATATGCCAGAGTAAAAGGATCTCTGCCGTTGCTCGTGATGACAAAGTAAAATCAATCGTAAGATTATTAAGGTATAGAAAAAACTATGGGCTTCATCTTTAAACCAATACGCTGGCTGTTAGGCCAGATCATCATTTTTGTCGACTGGATAACGCGTCCTAAACCCGTAGAGCGTTCTGCGGAAGCGCAGCAAGAGGTAGACAGGCAAACGCAAAACATGGTGTTGTACCAGTTTCAGCAGTGCCCTTTCTGCGTTAAAACGCGCCGTACGATTCATCGCCTGGCATTGAATATCGAAAAGCGTGATGCGCGTAATGATCCTAAATGGAATCAGGAGCTGATCAGCGAGGGCGGCAAGTATCAGGTGCCCTGTTTAAAAATAACCAAAGATGACGGTTCGGTTGAATGGATGTATGAATCAACAGACATTAATCAATTTCTGGATGAGAAGTTTTCTGTCAGTAATTAGATTAAGTATTTTAGTTTTAGTAAACCGCACACGCTGACAGCATCGGTTATTTCACCGCTTAATACGCGTTCAATGGCCTCATCAAGCGGTAATTTGTGGATCATTAAATCTTCAGTTTCTTCGAACTCGGTTTCTCCCTGCGTGAGCTCACGCGCGACATAGACCAGTCCGCGTTCATCGGTGACGGAGTTTGAGGTGTGCAGCTTCATCAATTGCTGCCAGTCCGTTGCGATTAATCCGGTTTCTTCTTTGAGTTCGCGTTTGGCTGACTCTAGCGGGTCGCTGTTTAATGGTCCGCCGCCCATCGGTATCTCCCATGAGTAACAATCAGGAACATATCTGTATTGTCCAACCAGCCAGGTGTTGTTATCTTCATCGAGGGGGATGATGCCGATGGCAAGACTCTTGAAATTGATTTTTCCGTAATGCGATAAACCGCCACCGGGATTGATGACGTCGTCCTGGTATAAGCTCAGCCAGGGGTTTTCAAATATTTTTTTACTGGATTGCAGTTTCCAGCTGTTAGGTTTGGTGGGTAGTGATTTTTTTGTCATTCTTCAAGGTTGTCTGCAATGCTGTAGTGTGGCCATAAGTATTGCATGTATAACTTAAAACTTCTCACACCGGCATTTGATTATCACCAGCGTATCGTGCTCACATTATTTGTTTTTAGCTCGTAAATGACGGTAGCAAATTGTCCTATACGATTTCTCGCCTGTTCTAAAGGCACCTTAATATTGTTGGCATAGGCTTTTGTATTTGGTGTAATGTTTACTTTTATCGTTTTGCAGAAAATGCAGGTCTTGCTTTCGATGAAGCCATGCAGATTATCGTCCAGGCTTATTTTTAACGATGCGGGTTTGATCGCATTATATGTTTTTACGATTTTCTGTTCGGTGTCAGATATCGAGATCATGGCTGCGCTGCTCACTGCAATCGCCTGTGTTGTTGTTGCTAAAAGTATAAATGTAAATAATATCCGGATATTGTTTTTCATTTCGTCACCTAAATATGGCCAGTGCCTGTCTCAAAACTGAGAGCGCTTCTATTTGGTCTCATTTAGTGCAACGTTGTTTATAGAAAGGTATAGTTTCAGAACCGTTATTTATCCACCTATTTATAATTTTCGCCATAATGGCTTTTATGGCCTGAGAGCGCTTAATTCATTAATGAAGAGGGTTCGGCTTTTTTCGTAAGGGCCTGGTAAAAGGTTTTAGAGGGTATTTATTACTGCGTATTACGTGGAATAATGTCGATGGTTATCGCATTATCCGTCGTTTGAGGCTGTAGCTGGCTTTTTTATGATGCGGTTTTTCTTTTGCTCTGTCACTCGTGGTTATGGGTTTGCCCTGGTTCTGCTGCTGTATGGTGCTTAGCTGGATGTTAATGTTCTGTTTTACTTTCTCTATTTCAAATTCTGCTTGCAGGTGCATCCAGTAGCTGGCGCTGCCGCCGAAGTATATTGCTAGCCGCACGGCAGTATCGGCGGTGATGCCGCGTTTTTCATGAATGATCTCATTGATGCGTCTGGGCGGCACCCTGATGGCGCGTGCAAGCGCGTTCTGGCTGATTTTTTGTGGCTGCAGGTATTGATTTAACAAGACCTTGCCGGGATGCTGGCATGACATAGATAAAATATAACGCTAAACGTTATATAACGCAATACGTTATATTTTAGATCTCACTTTATATGTTTATATGGTCTGTCTCAGGCCATCGGGTTTCCAGGCTGGAGCGATGACATTCGGCATATCGGAACGATTAAGCAGGCGTGCCGGGGATAGCGTCAGCTCGCCATATCGTTCATTAATATTGTCCATTGCATTGTTTAGTAAACTGCGGGTCTTGTCCTCTGCCTGTGAGTTAAACAGGTCCATCTGCATACCTGTTGGCTGCGGGTCGAGGGCAGTAACCTGGATCTGATGTATACCTTCGCCTTGCCAGCTTAGGTCGAGAACGTAACGCCCGAGCCGGTAGATCTGCTGCTGATCATTGCTAAATTCACTGAGCCGGCTCTTGCAGCCCAGCCAGCCCTCATTAGTGCGCAAGCCGATCCAGTAGGTCTTTGCGACCATGTCGTGACGGCGCATGCGGGTACCGACCTTGCTGCACATGTGTTGCAGATAGGTGAGCACGGTGCCGCGGTCACGGGTGTTGGGCGGCATGACTTTGCCGTGGCCGATAGATTTGGGCGCTGCTACATCGGGATGCAGCGGGTCGGGATCTGCGCCCTGGCACATATACCAGATGCGTCTGCCGAGGTTGCCGAAACGTCGTGATAACACGCTGATGGGGAGTTTTTCCATGTCGCCGCAGTAGATAACGCCGTGTGATGCGAGAAAGCCACCGATGCCTTTGGCGATGCCGCAGAGCTCGGTGACGGGCACATGTTGTAAAGCAGATTTTGCCTGCCAGGGCGGAATCACGGTGAAACCGTCGGGTTTGTTGAGTTTGGCAGCATACTTGGCGGTGGTTTTATCACCGCTTAAACCCAACGAGCAGAGCAGGCCGGAGGCGCGGTAAACCGCCTGTTTGAGTTCGCGTGCGGCCTGTTCGGGTGAGCCGTATAACTTCTGACATGAGGTGATATCGATAAAGGCTTCATCGACAGAAAACACTTCGATATCAGGGCAGACGTTGACCAGTGAGTGCATGATGTTGCGCGAGACTTTCGCGTACACCTTAGGGCGAGTTGGGCGCTGTAACAGGTGCGGGCAAAGTCGCAGTGCTTCGCGCACCCGCATCCCGGTGCGGATACCAAAGGCGCGGGCTTCATAAGAGCAGGTGATGATGCAGCTGCCGCGCATGCCATTGGTGATGGCGACGGGGTGGCCGAGCAGTGAGGGAAAGTCACGTTGTTCGACGGAGGCGAAAAATGCATTCATGTCGAGCAGGGCGATGGCGCGGTTCCAGTGTTTTTGAGTCATTAGCGTAGTTTTTTGGGGGGGGGCCTAAGGTTTGTCCCCGGTTTTTTAATATTTCCGCAACTGCCCGATCAGCACACCCTGGATTCGCACTCGACTGGCTTCGTACACCATCTCTTCCATGTCCTTATTGGCCGGGATGAGTTTGATGTAACGGCCTTTATGGCTGCGCTTAAAACGTTTTAGTGTGGTCTCGCTTTCGTCGATCAGGGCGACCACGATGTCGCCATCATTGGCGGTCTCGCGGAATTCGATGATGACGGTGTCGCCGTCCATGATGCCGGCTTCGATCATCGAGTCTCCCTGTACGCGTACGGCAAAATTATTATGGCCGAAAAAATCGCGAAGATCGATCTGGTCTTCGCCGGGAATGGCTTCGATGGGTTTGCCGGCAGCGATTTTCCCCAGCAGCGGTAATATCGAATCCGCGCGGTATGTATTGGGTTTGCGCAGCCGGATACCCCGGTGTTTACCATTATCCATGGTAATAAACCCGCTATCGATAAGTGCCTGCACATAACGGTGGGCAACGCCTCGTGAGCTGATGCCGATGCCCTCGGCGATCTCCTGTAGTTTTGGTGCTACTGTATGTATGGCGATATAGCGCTGGATGAAATCCAGGGTAAGTTGTTGTTTATCTGTGAGTTGTTGCATAGCGACTATTTTGTTCTCAAAATGTTCTCATCCGGAGCTATTGTAAGAGAATGCTTGCTGGATAATCAAGCAATATTTTTAATTTTTGATGGATGCGGTGTAGATGGTTTTACGCTTAAATGAGGATTTTCTCTGGCTGGTCGTTACGGGTCGATGAGAGATATAAATTAATCAGCTTGATCCGTTAGCGGCGAAGAAAAATTAATTTTATTGTTGCAGGCGGTTGTAGTGGGTCATTACTTTTAATAGGTAAGCACTATGGCAGCGATCGCTATTGCTAAGGATAGAAAAGCTACGCCTAATACAAACCATTCACGCTTTCTGACAGGGGCTTCGTTTCTTCTCATCAGCTCCTGAATACCAGCGATATATTCGGCAGTGTCTGGTTTGTGTCCGGCTATCCATTCGTGCAAATCAGTGTCTGATTTATCTTTCAGATTGTGCTGGTTTTTAGTCATAAATTCCTATCTACGTCTATGTTTAATAAATACGATATTACAATCACCTGGTAATAATATTGATATGAGTCAAGTTGGTAGAGTGTAAGGCCGGCCAGAATCTATTAAGGATCAGTTACAGACTATCCAAAGTTTAAACATTGCGGTTATGGTAGTCGCCCAGGATGTGCGCAGCTAACGTTTCCATCGTTACCATGAATTGCACAAAAACGGTATGAAGCTAGAGTTAGATGATTGATAATATTTTTTTGTTAACTGAATAAGTAAAAGAGACGCTCTATGGAAGAAGTTAGTTATGCCGCTCGTACCGATGTTGGAAAAAAAAGACAGCACAATGAAGACTGTTATGGCGTCAATGAAACGTTAGGTCTGTATGTTATTGCTGATGGTATGGGCGGACATGCCAGTGGTGAGGTGGCGAGCAAAATTGCGGTTGCGGTTATAGAGGAGAAAGTAACGCAGGGGTTAACGCTGGTCGATGCAATAGAGCAGGCGCATCTCGCGATACTGGAGGGTGTCAAAAATGGCGAAGGTAAAAAGGGTATGGGCACGACTATCGTCGCAGTTCAGCTGCATGAAAATGAGTATACGCTTGCCTGGGTGGGAGACAGTCGTGCGTATCTATGGGATGGAGTTATCTCGCAGTTAACGAAAGATCATTCGATGGTGCAGATGCTGATTGATAGCGGCCAGATAACTGAGGCGGAAGCACGTGTGCATCCAGGAAAAAATATTATTTTCCAGAATCTTGGTTCAGCACAGACGGAGGTGTTTGATGTTTCTGTGGAGCAGGGTGTTCTATATAGTGGTCAGAAGATTGTGTTATGCAGTGATGGCCTGTCCGATGAAGTTGATAATGATGAGATGAGTGAAATCATTAATGCCTGTCACAAGGTTGCTGATAATGATGAATGTATCGTTGATCAACTGGTAAACGCCGCGCTGAAAAACGGCGGCAGTGATAATATTTCTGTGATGGTTGTTTCCGCCTCAATTGATGCTATGCAGAAGCCAGAGCAAGAGTGTTAACAGGTCGCTGTATGAGTGAAAATGCCATTCCAGCTTATAAATAAAGCGATTAATTATTTATGCAAAACGCTGTAATAAATATTCATAGCGTTATATTCTTTATAATTTTCACCCAGGCTGATGTAGCCTTCGCCCATCAAAGGGATCTCTTCACGTCGAATAAATACTTCGTTCTGCTGTTTGAACTTCACATAAGTGCCATTTGTACTGTGGTCAACGAGGACAAATTTTCCGCGACGAAATTCCAGGTTAACATGTGAGCGAGAAGCGAATTTAGAATCGATGGTTATGTCGCAGGAGTTATCACGGCCGATACTTAATGGCGTGATGATGTCACTACCGGTATAGAATCGTTCTTTGCCGTTAAATTTAAAAACAATAGAAACTTTAACCTGCATGATCTGCTGGATGTGCTGCGTTGTTGCATAGGTTGTAACGTTATCTTCTTCCCATAAGATCTGATAGATTTTTATCTCTTTATCGATGCCTTTAACACGGGTGTTATCAAATAACCGCGTATCGTTGGTTAGATCTTTGTTCAATAAGCGGATGAAATTTTCGGTGGTGATGATCTGATTGGTCTTGGCGATGGTGGCCATGCGTGCGGCGATGTTCACGGCATCACCATATATGTCACCATCTTTTTCTATGGTATTACCAAAATGTAAGCCGATGCGTATATCAAGCGCTTCGTCTTCGTGATCTGTTGCCTTGTCTATGTGCATCTCTTTGGCGGCAAAGGTTGCCTGCACTGCGGTGGGAAACTGGCACATGATCTCATCACCGATAGTTTTTATTACGCGGCCATTATGGTTTGCAGCGATGTCTCGCATGGTTGCGATGCGTCGAGAGATGAGTAGTTCGGCTCTGTAGTCGCCAAGTTGATTATAAAGCCGTGTGCTGCCTGCGATATCGGCAAACATGATGGCGCACTGGCTGTCTGCTGAAGAGTTATCTGATGATTTTCTCATCAAATAACTCTAGCATTTTTATCAGAAATGTTTATCGATTATTTCTTTTTAGGAATGTATAGATCGGTAATCGTACCTTCGGCCATTTCAGCAGCGAAGTTGAAAGTTTCCGACAGGGTTGGATGCGGATGTACTGTGAGTGCGATGTCTTCGATGTCCGCGCCCATCTCCAGTGCCAATACCGCTTCGGCGATAAGCTCGCCGGCATTGGTGCCGACCATGCCGGCGCCGATGATCTTATGGGTATTTTTATCAAACAGCAGTTTGGTGATGCCTTCGTTGCGTCCGATACTTAACGAGCGGCCACTGGCGGCCCATGGGAACACACCCTTGGTGTATTCGATACCCTCGGCTTTGGCCTGTTCTTCGGTGATGCCCATCCAGGAAATTTCCGGGTCGGTATAAGCGACGGAAGGGATGGTTTTGGCATCGAAATAAGATTTCATACCGGCAATCACTTCAGCAGCTGTTTTTGCTTCGTGCGTGGCCTTGTGTGCAAGCATCGGCTGGCCGACGATATCACCGATAGCGAAGATGTGGCT